>JANQKO010000521.1 GCA_028281075.1 Alphaproteobacteria bacterium
CAGGAACACGACGCTTTGCGGGATCGCCTTGCGCACGACGGTCAGCCGGTCGTCGCCGGGCGGCGCCACGTCGGGCACCTCGGCCGGCGTCGCGCGCGCCGGCAGGCCGCCGAAGGCATGATCGAGCAACGGGCCGAGCGCGGCCGGCGTGATGTCGCCGACGACGCCGACAATCAGGTTGTCGCGCGCCAGCCGCCGGGCCACGAACGCGCGCAGGTCGTCCGTCGTGATCGCCTTGACGCTGTCGATGGTGCCGTCGGACGGACGGCCGTAGACGTGGCCGGGGAACGCCGCCTCGAACCAGGTCCGGCTGGCGATGCGGCCGGGATCCTCCAGGTCGCGGGTCAGCCCGACGATGATCTGCCGCCGGATGCGCTCGACCGGCACGGGATCGAAGCGCGGCGCGTTGACGGCCAGCCGCAGCATCTCGAAGGCGGCGTCGCGGTTGCGGCTCAACGTCTTGAAGCTGCCGCCGAAGCGGTCGCGGCTGGCGCTGAAGCGCAGCCTGACGGCCAGATCCTCCAGCCGGGTCTGAAAGGCCAGGCTGTCGAGCGCGCCGGCGCCCTCGTCCAGCAGGCCCGAGACCATGTTGGCGAGCCCTTCCCTGCCGGCCGGATCGAGCGCCGCGCCGCCGGCGAACATGAACTCGACCGAGATCACCGGCACCGACGGCTCCCGGACCAGCCAGGCCTTGATGCCGCCCGGGCTGGTGACCTCGGTGATCTCGGTCGGCGCGGCGACGGCGGCCGCGGCCAGACCCAGCGAGACGACGGCCGCGGCGGCCGACGCCGCCAGGCCGATATGACGGAACTGCATCGTGCCGGTCTCCTAACCTGTCGGCTTGGGCAGAAGGATGCTGGTGACCGAGCGGCGGATGTCGAGAACGTGGGCGGCGGCGGCCATGACGTCCTCGACCGTCACCGCCTCGACCAGGTCGGGCCAGGCCTCGACCTGGTCGACGGTCAGGCCCGAGGTCAGCGCCGCGCCGAAGATCCGCGGCCCCGAGCGCAGATTGTCGCGCGCGTAGACCGCCGCGGCCAGCAGCACGTTCTTCGCGCGTTCCAGCTCGGCCGCGGTGACCGGCGTGGCGAGCGCCCGTTCCAGCGTCTTGTCCAGGGCCGCCTCGACGGCCGCGACATCCCCGCCGGGCACCGGCGTGGCATAGAGGTAGAAGGTCGTCGCGTCGAGGCTGACGCCGCGATAGAAGGCGCCGGCCGCGCTGGCCACGCCCTGCTCGACCACCAGGTCGCGATAGAGCCGGCTGGTGGTGCCGCCGCCGAGGATCTCGGCGAAGACCTGAAGCGGGACGGCATGCCGGTTGTCGGCCGACGCCCGGCTGGGCGCCAGGTAGGTCCGGCGCAGCGACGGCTGGCGCACGCGCGCGTCGGCCATGGTGACCCGCCGGGCGGCGAGCTGCGGCGGCTCCTGCGGTCGGTCGCGCGGCGCCACCGCGCGCGCCGGGATCACGCCGTAGTGTTTTTCGGCCAGTTCGCGCACCCGGCCTGGCGTGACGTCGCCGGCCACGATCAGGATGGCGTTGTTGGGCGCATAGTGCCGCCGATAGAAGTCGAGCGCGTCCTCCCGGCTCAGGCGCCTCATCTCGTGCTCCCAGCCGATGATCGGGATGCCGTAGGGATGCGCCTTGTACTGGGCCGCGCGGGCGGCTTCGGCGAGCTGCGCGCCGGGATCGTTGTCGGTGCGCGAGCGGCGTTCCTCGAGGATGACCAGCCGTTCGGTCCGGACGTCGTCGTCCGTCAGCCGCAGGTTCACCATGCGGTCGGCTTCCAGCGCCATCACCGTCTCGAGCCGGTCGGCGGCGACGTTCTGGAAGTAGCCGGTATAGTCCTGCGCCGTGAAGGCGTTGTCCTGGCCGCCGATTCGCGCCACCTGCTTGGAGAACTCGCCCGGCCCGATCGTCGCCGTGCCCTTGAACATCAGGTGTTCCAGGAAATGCGCGATGCCCGACTTGCCCGGCGGCTCGTCGGCGGCACCGACCTTGTACCAGACCATGTGGCTGACGACGGGCGCCCGGTGGTCCTCGATGACCACGACCCGCAGGCCGTTGTCGAGCGCGAAGACGTGCGGATTGAACAGATCGGCCTCGGCGGCCGTGACCGAGGCCGACAGCAGCAGCGCGGCGGCGCCCAGCGGCCGGGGCAATCGTCGGATCACCGGAAGCTCTCCCTCGCGGATGTGATACTGCGGTGAATATGCGCCGATTACGCGGCGGTGCAAGCCGTCATTCGGTCAAGCACGCGTGATCGGCGGCGCGGCGAGGGGTGTCACCGCCAAGACGCCAAGGCCTCCCCCGTTGTCATGCCGGCCTCCGCCGGCATGACAACGGGGGAGCAG
>JANQKO010000517.1 GCA_028281075.1 Alphaproteobacteria bacterium
CATGCTCAAGCTGCTAAAGGCAGCCTGACGGAAATAACTCACACACACCATCGCGACATAACAAAACAACTAACCCTTACTCAGACAGGCTCCTAGCCGAGGACAACCTATTGAGGCTCCACAGCTAGCCGGCCGAACGGCCGCCGGTTTGACCTGACCGGACGACTTGTCCATACTGGCCTGCGGACAGTTGGCATGATTTTCGCTTGCAGTCGACGCGCCGTTTAGGTAACCGTCGAATAACCTCGAACAAGCCGGTCAACGCGGTGGTCGACACGCGAATCTGCCGCTGGGATAGGTCGTTTGGACGAATGGGACGGGGTCGCATCGACGGACGTCATGACAGACGGTAACCAGCCCGTGTCCACGGCCATCCGCGGCTACGTCGCGGCGCACGGCCGGCCGTCGCCCGGCGGCCTGGGCCAGCGCTACAGCCGCTTCGTCGGCATGATGAAGGTGTTCCTGCCGGCGCTGGCGGCGACGCTGGTCATCGTCGTGATCGCCTGGCCCGGCGCCTTCGATCAGGACGACGGCTTCCACCTGTCCTTCTCGCGGATGCAGGCCGACGGCGCCGACCGGCTGAGCATGCTCAATCCGCGCTATTACGGCACCGACAAGGAGAACCGGCCCTTCACCGTGACGGCCAAGGAAGCGGTGCAGGACGCCGACGACCGGCGCCAAGTCACGCTCAGCGACCTGCAGGCCGACATGACCATGACCGACGGCACCTGGATCAGCATGATGGCGAACGAAGGCGTCTATCATCAATCGACGATGACGCTGCGGCTGAGCGGCGCGATCAGCATCTTCTCGGACCAGGGTTACGAGTTCCATGCCAGCGTCGCCGATGTCGACTTCGCCGACGGCAGCGCGCGCAGCGCCGCGCCGGTGAACGGCCACGGACCGTTCGGCGCGCTGCGGGCCGACCGCATGCGGATCGAGAACCGGGGCCAGCGCATGCTGTTCGAAGGCAACGTCAAAATGACCCTCAATCCCCAGGCGCAGGGCTGATCACGCGATGACGACGTCACATGCGGTGCTGGTTGCGTTGCTTGCCGGTCTGCTGGTGCTCTCGTCGCCGGCGGCGCGCGCGGCCGACAACCGGCCGCAGCTTCAGCACGACACCGACCAACCCATCGAGATCAACGCCGACAGTCTCGAGGTCGAGCAAAACGATCAGGTCGCGACATTCCGCGGCAACGTCGACGCCGTCCAGGGCGAGATCCGGCTGCGGGCCGACGAACTGAAGGTGCACTACCGCAACGGCGGCGACTCCGGGGGCGCGGCCGGCACGGCCGGCGCCATCGTCCGCATCGACGCCGTCGGCAATGTCTTCGTCTCCTCGCCGACCGAGACCGCCCAGGGCAACGCGGGCGTCTACGACATCGACAGCCGCGAGATCACGCTGACCGGCCAGGTCGTGCTGACCCGGGGCGAGAACGTGCTGCGCGGCGAACGCCTGGTGCTGAACATGGCGACCGGTCGCAGCCGCATCGAAAGCGGCGGCCAGCGGGTGCGCGGAATCTTCATGCCGTCGCGGGAAAAGACGGAATAGGAAACTTTTCTGATTATGGGAAAAATTAGGCTAAAAACCCCGGTACAATCCCCGACCTACACGGATTGTTAATGGCGGAAAGCAAACACTTGGGCGCCATGACCGACGTCCCCGAGCAGGCCGATCGGACACCACGCCTGGTCGCCGAGAACGACGGCCTGGCCGTCCGCAAGATCGGCAAGCAGTTCAAGAAGCGCCCCGTGGTGCGCGACGTCTCGCTGCAACTGCAGCGCGGCGAGGCCGTCGGCCTGTTGGGCCCGAACGGTGCCGGCAAGACCACCTGCTTCTATATCATCACCGGCCTGATCTCGCCCGATGCCGGCTCGATCCACCTGGACGGCCACGACATCACCGAGCTGCCGATGTACCGCCGCGCCCGCCTCGGCATCGGCTATCTGCCGCAGGGGGCCTCGATCTTCCGCGGCCTGTCGGTGGAGAACAACATCCGCGCCGTGCTGGAAGTGGGCGAGAAGTCCCGGGACCGGCGGGAAGCCATCCTGGATGCCCTTTTGGCCGAGTT
>JANQKO010000561.1 GCA_028281075.1 Alphaproteobacteria bacterium
CGCTTGTCGCCCCGACCTTCACGTTTGCTTTATCGTCGCTGAAATCGGACGCTGAAATGCCTAATACATCTGGGTGGAAAGGGGACGGCCGCGCTGGTCACGGCAAGCGAAACTTAAGCTCCGTGCCATAAACCGGCATGTTCCCGGCAGATATGACCTTTGGCCAAATCGATGAGGGCGATGTTCACGATGTGTGTTCGCAGCTTTGCCGCCGCCGCGGCGATTTTCCTGCTGGCCGCCGGGGCGGCCCAGGCCGCGCCGAAGCCGGATCTCTGGGCGCGCTGGACGGCGCATGACGCCAACGCCACCCGGACCGTCGATCATGCCGTCTGGTCGCGGCTGCTGGGACGGTACATCAAGACCGACACCAGCGGCGTCAACCGGTTCGACTATCAGGCCGTCGGCCGCGACGACCGCCGGCTGCTTGACGGCTATATCGACGGCCTCGCCCGGACCGGGGTCAGCACGCTCAACCGGGCCGAGCAGAAGGCCTATTGGATCAACCTATACAACGCCCTGACCATCCAGGTGGTTCTGGAACACTACCCGGTGGAGTCGATCAAGGACATCCGCATCTCGCCGGGCTTCTTCTCGTCCGGGCCCTGGGGCGCCAAGCTGGTGACCGTCGAAGGCGAGAAGCTGACGCTGAACGATATCGAGCACCGCATCCTGCGGCCGATCTGGCGGGACCCGCGCATTCACTATGGCGTCAACTGCGCCTCGGTGGGCTGTCCGAACCTGGCCGACACGGCCTATACCGGCGCCACGGTCGAGGCGATGCTGGACGCGGCGGCGGTCGCCTTCATCAACCATCCGCGCGGCGTGCGGGCGCGGCAAGGCCGGCTCGAGGTGTCCAGCATCTACGACTGGTTCGAGGTCGATTTCGGCGGCGACGACGCCGGCGTCATCGCGCATATCCGGATGTTTGCCAACGCCGAGCTGCTGGCACGGCTCGACGGCATCCGCCGGATCAGCGACGACAGCTACGACTGGATGCTGAACGACGTGAACAATCACGCCGAGTTCAGCATGATGGACAAGAAGGTGGAGCCATGAGCGAGCCGAACAGCGCGGGCGACAAGGGAGGCTTGTCGTTCAAGCGACTGCTGCCGCTTTTGATCCTGGCGGCGGGACTGGTTGCGTTCTTTGCCCTGGGTGGCCAGCGCTACCTGTCGTTCGAGGTGCTGAGCGAGAATCGCGTTGCGCTGACCGATTACGTCGCCGCCAATGCCGTCCTGGCGACGCTGATCTATCTCGGCGCCTATATCGTGGTGGTGGCGTTTTCATTGCCGGGCGGCGCCGTCATGACCCTGCTCGGCGGTTTTCTGTTCGGCACCTGGCTGGGCGGTTTCTGGGTCGTGATCGGCGCCACCATCGGCGCCACCATCCTGTTCATCGCCGCGAAGACTGCGCTCGGTGACGTGTTGCGCCGGAAGGCCGGTCCCTGGGTGCGGAACATGGAGGCGGGATTCCAGGAAAACGCGCTCAGCTATCTGCTGGTATTGCGCCTCGTGCCGTTGTTTCCCTTCTTCGTCGTCAATCTGGTGCCGGCCTTTCTCGGCGTGCCGCTCAGGACCTATGTCATCGGCACGTTCTTCGGCATCATGCCGGGCACGTTCGTCTATGCCAGCGTCGGCAACGGTCTCGGCGCGGTGTTCGATGCCGGCGGGACGCCGGATCTGGGGATCATCTTCGAGCCGGAGATCCTGGGGCCGATCATCGGCCTCGCCGTGCTGGCGCTGATCCCGGTCGTGTATAAGCGCCTCAAGGCGCGCAAGCAGACGGCAGGTTGACGGCGCGCGCGTTTCCCGGCACCTAGGTTTCGCTTGTTCATCGGGGAATGCAGATGGCCGATGCGCTGAAGGTGGATCTCTGTGTCATCGGCGCCGGTTCCGGCGGCCTGTCGGTCGCGGCCGGCGCCAGCCAGTTGGGCGCCTCCGTGGTGCTGCTGGAAAAGCACAAGATGGGCGGCGACTGCCTGAACTACGGCTGCGTGCCGTCGAAGGCGCTGCTGGCCGCCGGCCATGCCGCGGCGGCACACCGCCACGGCGCCGCGTTCGGCGTCAACGGCGCCGCGCCGGTGATCGACGGCCGGAAGGTGCATGACCATGTGCACGGCGTGATCGCCGCCATCGCGCCGCAGGATTCGGTCGAACGCTTCCAGGGGCTGGGCGTGAACGTGATCGAAGCCGCCGGCCGGTTCGTGGCGCGCGACAGGGTCGCGGCCGGCGACCGGGAGATCCGGGCCCGGCGCTTCGTCATCGCCACCGGCTCGCGGCCGCTGGTGCCGCCGATACCCGGGCTCGACGACGTGCCCTACGCCACCAACGAGACGATCTTCGACAGCACCGCCGTGCCCAAGCACCTGATCGTCATCGGCGGTGGCCCGATCGGGCTGGAAATGGCCCAGGCGCACCGCAACCTCGGCGCCGAGGTGACGGTGCTGGAGATGTTCGAGATCCTGCCGAAGGACGATCCGGAGCTGGTCTCGGTGATCCGCAACCGGCTGCGCGCCGACGGCATCGACATCCAGGAACAGAGCCGCGTCGTCGGCGTGCGCAAGACCGACGGCGGTATCGGCGTCGATATCGAAAACGGCGATGGCGGACGCACGGTCGAGGGCACGCATCTGTTGCTGGCGGCCGGCCGCAAGGCCAACGTCGAGGACCTGGGCCTGGAGGCCGCCGGCGTCGACCACGCGCCGACCGGTATCGAGGTCGATGCCCGGCTACGCACGACGAACAAGAAGATCTGGGCCATCGGCGACTGCGCCGGCGGCCACCAGTTCACCCATGTCGCCGGCTACCATGCCGGCATCGCGATCCGCAACATCCTGTTCCGCCTGCCGGCCAAGGCCGACCACTCGGCCGTGCCCTGGGTCACCTACACCGATCCCGAGCTGGCCCATGTCGGCCTCAACGAGGCGGACGCCAAGCAACGGCACGGCGATATCCGGGTGCTGCGCTGGCCCTATGCCGAGAACGACCGGGCCCAGGCCGAGCGGCTGACCGACGGCCTGATCAAGGCGATCACGGCCCGGAACGGCCGCGTCCTGGGCGCGACGATCGCCGGCGCGCATGCCGGCGAGCTGATCCAGCCCTGGGTGCTGGCGGTTTCGAACCGGATGAAGATCTCGAAGCTGGCCTCGATGATCGCGCCCTATCCGACGTTGGGCGAGGTCAGCAAGCGGGCCGCCGGCAGCTTCTTCACGCCGTCGCTGTTCAGCGACCGCACCCGCAGGATCGTGCGCTTCCTGAACGCCTTCGGCTGATCGGACTGTAACCGGGGCAAAGGACCGAGCCTTTTCGGCTTCCTTGGGATTCCCTCATCTATTAGGGACTGTCCCTATTAGTCTCCCGCGCGGAGAAATCCCCCGTCGTCATGCCGGCGGAGGCCGGCATCCATGTGCTTTGCCGGTAAGCGCCGTGCCTGCGGTCGGGTGCCTATGAATAGCCGCCCCCGGCCTG
>JANQKO010000564.1 GCA_028281075.1 Alphaproteobacteria bacterium
GGCCTGGTGCTGGCCGTCGAGGCCGCCGAGGGCACGGATGCCATGCTGGCCCGCTGCGTCGGCCTGCGGCAGGACGGCACCGGCGGCGTCCTGGTCAAGCTGCCGAAGCCCGGACAGGAGCGGCGGGTCGATTTGCCGACCATCGGCCTGTCGACGGTGGACCGGGCCGTCGCCGCCGGGCTGCACGGTATCGCCGTGGAGGCGGGCGGCGCGCTGGTCGTCGACCGCGCGGCCGTGATCGCGCGGGCGGACGCGGCCGGCCTGTTCGTCACTGGTATCGCGCCGGGAGGCGGGTCCTGACCGGCGGCGGCCGGCATGTGATGCTGATCGCCGGCGAGGCCTCCGGCGACGTGATCGGCGCCGGGCTGATGGCGGCGCTGCGCCGGTCCAGCTCGGACCGGGTGCGCTTTTCCGGGATCGGCGGCGCGGCCATGGCGGCCGAGGGACTGTCGAGCCTGTTCCCGATCGACGAGCTCGCCGTGATGGGCCTGTTCGAGGTGCTGCCGCGGGCGCTCGGCCTGCTGCGGCGCATTCGCCAGGTCTCCGATCTGGCGCTGGCCACGCGTCCCGACGTCGTGGTCAGCATCGACTCGCCCGGCTTCAGCCTGCGCGTGGCCCGGCGTCTGCGCGGACGCGGCATACCGTTGGTGCACTATGTCGCGCCGCAGGTCTGGGCCTGGCGGCCGGGCCGGGCCGCCGGGATCGCCGGCCTGCTGGACCACCTGCTGACGCTATTCGATTTCGAGCCGGCCTATTTCGAGCCGCACGGCCTGCCGTGCACCGTGGTCGGGCATCCGATCGTCGAATCCGGGGCCGGCCGTGGCGACGGCCCCGGCTTTCGCCGGCGCCACGGCATCGCTCCCGACGCGCCGGTGCTGGCCCTGCTGCCCGGCAGCCGGCTGGGCGAGGTCTCGCGGCTGATGCCGGTCTATGCCGAGGCGGTGGCGCGCCTGCGCCGGACGGCACCGGACCTGGCGGCCGTGCTGGTGGCGGCTCCGGCCGTGGACGGCGCCGTGCGCGGGCGCGCCGCGGCCTGGCCGGGCCCGCCGGTGGTCCTGCCGCAGGCAGCGGAGAAGTATGACTCCTTCGCGGCCGCCGACCTGGCGCTCGCGGCCTCCGGCACGGTGACGCTGGAACTGGCGCTCGCCGGCCTGCCCACGGTCGTCGCCTACCGGGTCAACCCGCTGACGGCCATGCTGGCGCGGCGCCTGATCCGGGTCAGCCATGCCTCGCTGGTCAATATCCTGCTGCGGCGCGAGGTGTCGACGGAGCTGCTGCAGGACGATTGCCGTCCCGACCGCATCGCCGAGACCCTGGGCGGCCTGCTGGCCGCCGCTGATGGCGACTGCCGGCAGCGGGGCATTGCCGACGAGGTCGCGGCGCGGCTGGCCGGCGACGGCCCGGCGCCGAGTTTGCGGGCCGCCGAGGCCGTGCTAAAAGTGATCGACGAAGGGCCGCGCCGCCGCGCCTAGGCGGCGGCCGGCACGGCCGGCGTGCAACCGATGTCCATGACGTGAAGGGGATGGCCATGACGATCACCGCCGATGCCGGCGACGGCGCGGGAACCGAAACGCCGGGCGCCGACAGGTTCCGGCTGCTGCACACCATGATCCGGGTGCGCGATCTCGACAAGTCGCTCGATTTCTACACCCGGCTGCTGGGCATGAACCTGCTGCGCAAGAAGGATTTCCCGACCGGCGAGTTCACGCTTGCCTTCGTCGGCTACGGCCGCGAGGAAGACAACAGCGTCATCGAGCTGACGCATAACTGGGGCCAGGAGACGCCCTATGACCTGGGCGACGCGTTCGGCCACCTGGCGATCGGGGTGCCGGATATCTATGGGGTCTGCGGACGCCTCGAAGCCGAGGGCGTGAACATTCCCCGCCCGCCGGGTCCGATGAAGCACGGCGGCAGCGTCATCGCCTTCGTCGAGGATCCCGACGGCTACAAGATCGAGCTGATCGAACGGAGCTAAAGGTCCGTTGGCGGACGCCGGCGCGGGCCGGCGTCAGGCCAGCAAGCGGGCCGCCAGCACGGCGGCGGCGGCCAGCGCCAGGACGGCGCCCACGACGACGACCCGGCGCGTCAGACCGCTTCGGTTGTCATTCGCCGGCCGGCCGACCCGAACCCGTCTGATTTCCCCCGGCAGCATCGGCCGCGGCGCCTGCCGGGGCTGCGTCTGTCGGATGCGGCGTTGCGCCAGCCTGTCGCTCATCTCAGCCTTCGCCTTCCGCGAGGCCGTGGCCTCGCCGTTGCCGGGCGCCGGACCGGCGCCCGCGGTCGCGCGGGGCCGGGCCGGAGGTCACCGGCGCGATCTTACCCCCGTTGGTGCAACGAAACATAGCGGCGTTGCGGCTGGCCGGTATAGAGCTGCCGCGGCCGGCCAATTTTCTGC
>JANQKO010000570.1 GCA_028281075.1 Alphaproteobacteria bacterium
CCTGTTGAAAAACAACAAACGTGGATCCTGGCCTTCGCCAGGATGACAACCTGGGTGGCTGCGGTGCGATTCTTTCACAGGCTCTCAGGATGAGGCTTCATCCGATATCAATCTCCGACCTCATGTTGAGGAGGTCCCGCAGGGACCGTCTCGAAACATGCGATATCGGATCGCGGCGGCGACGGTCGCGGCGCGCCGTGACGTGAACCCGTTTCCAACCGAACACGTCCCGCCCCAGGCCAATCGCCAACGGCCCCTAATCGGTGCCCGTCGCGCCGGTCGTGTTGGTCGAGCCGCCGGCCCCGCCGGCGCTGTCCCCGCCGCCGTTGTCGCTGCCGCCGGCGGCGTTCGCCAGTTCCCGCGTGTCGTCGGAGAGGGCCGAGATCGCGGCCGTCGCCATGATCGCCGCGATCGAGACGTTGACGGCCGTCTTCGGCGTGAACAGGCCGCCGATGAGGTCGCTGCCTGGCAGCGGCTGGTCGGGTGGCTTGGCCCGTCCCTTGCCGGCAAGCCGGCGCTGCCGGGATTCGCGCGCCGCCTCGGCGGCGGCCTGCCGGCGGGCCGTGCGTTCGATCAGTTCCTGGCGACGCAACTCGAAGCTGCTCGGCGGCAGCGGCGCGGTGCCGGCCGGTGTCGACTGGGCGAACGCGAACGGGGCCGGGCAGATCACCGCCAGCACGGCCATCGCCATGCCGGCGAGGCCGGCCACATGGCCACCGCCGCGGTCCAATCGCGCCGCCTGTCCCATCACGGCGCTATTGAACCGCGAGCATGGGGCAAAGGTCCAGTCCGACCTTGTGCGGCGGCCGCCCGGCTGCCGCGCCCGCGCTAGGCGCTGCGCCGGCGCGAGTCCTTTGTCGACGGCTGATAGGCCATCCGCGCATGCGCCTCGCAGTACGGCGCGCCGGCGGCGCACCGGGCGCCGCAGAAACGGAAGTTCTCCTCCCCGGGATGGCCGATCGGCCAGCGGCAGCTCGTCGACTTGAGCGTCAGGATGGTCGCCCCTTCGCCTTGCGGCTCGGGGATCACGATCCGGGGTGCCTGCACCTGCTGTACCCGGTTCTGCTTGCGCGTGATCGCCGACTTCGTCGGTTTCGACAGGCCGAGACGGTTGGCCTTGCCGATCACGGCGTTGCGTGTCACGCCTCCAAGCTCCTCGGCGATCTGCCGGGCGCTGAAGCCCTTTCCCCACAGGTTTTTGAGCGTTTCGATTCGTTCTTCGGTCCATTCCATAGGCAACGATCCTTCATCGCAGCGGTGAGCCGCGTCGCCTCCCGACGGCGGCTGCATTCTAGTCGCGACGGGCCGATGTTAACAATAAATAATGTAGGAACATCGTGTGAACCCTACCATATACTGTGGATAAATCGGGGGACAAGCGTGGGGGTAAGGCGGTGGATGACAGCGGCCGTTAACGGCCGCGTCCGATGCTGGAAAGGCAGGCTAGTTGGTCGACGTGGCCGTGGTGGTCGCGGTCGAGGACTCGGTCGACGACGACCCGGTCGAGGTCGGGCCGGGCGCGTTGATATTGCCCTGCACGGCGAAGCCGTCCTCGATCACGGCGCCGACCGCCGCCGCGGTGCCGAACTTCAGCGACGCGCCGAGGCCGGCGGCGCCCACGGCGCCCCGGACGATCTGGCCGGGCGTGCCGTCCCAGAGTTGGTCGAAGCTCTTCTCGACCGCGTCCAGGCTGCCGATGACGCCGCCCGTGCCGGTCTTTTCGGTGTTCTGCGCCAGCGCGGCGCCGCCGGCGAGCAGCCAGCCGGCCACGGCGAGCGCCAGGCCCCTCATGCCGGGAACAGGCGGAAGCGGTGGTCGCCGTCCCGCTCGATCTCGTTGATCAGATCGACCTCCCAGGTCAGGTAGTCGCGCATATGCTGCTCCACCGGACCGTCATGGTCGTAGGGCTTCAGCCAGACGTCGTCGCGTTCATCGGCCATATTCTCGAAGCCCTCGGCCAGCGGCAGGCCGGCCGCGACCCAGGCATCGGTGCCGCCCGCCAGCACCATGACCCTGGCCTCGGTCAGTTCCGAGGCCTCCGGCGCCGCGAGCCGGGCGATGACGCCGTCGGGCGAGGTGAAGACCAGCGTCTCCGCCGCCGGCAATCTGGGCAGGCTCGCGGGCAGGCGGGCGCGGATGGCGAACCAGGCGCCGGGGATATGGCCGGCCTTGTAGGTCCGGCTCAGCGCCAGGTCGACGACCACGGCGGTCCCGGCGTCGAGCGCGGCCTTGAGCTCGGCCGGCGCGATCTCGGCCCGCGCGGCCGCCGCGATGTCGGCCGCCGGCGACGGCTGCGGCCCGGTCTCGAGCGCGACGCCGTCAAGGCCGTTCTCCAGCACCGCCACGTCCCAGCCCATCTGCACCAGCCAGGACGCGGTCAGCGTCGCCCGCACGCCGGTGTCATCGACCAGCACGACGCGCGCGCCCAGCGTCGGCACCCAGGTCTCGGTCTCCTGCACCAGTTGACCGCCCGGCGCGTGGCGGGCGCCCGGCAGGTGGCCGGCCGCGTATTCCTCCGCCGTGCGGACGTCCAGCAGATAGAGCGAACGGCTGTCGGCCTCGGCCCGCCATCGCGCCAGGCCGTCGGTGTCGATCATCCGGACGCCGAAGCGGTCCCGAACCCGCGTCGCGGCGGCCCGGGCGCGCGCCAGGCCGTCCGGCGAGACCGCCGGCGCGCCGCGCGACTGGCCGTGCTCCAGCGCGTGGCCGGCGAGATGCCAGCCCATGGTGCCGTCCTTCAGCGCCACCACCTGGTTCGGCAGGCCGGCATTGATCAGCGACTGGGCGCCGATGATCGACCGCGTGCGGCCGGCGCAGTTGACGACCACCAGCGCGTCGTCCGACGGCGTCACGTCGTGCACGCGATAGGCCAGCTCGGCGCCGGGCAGGTCGATGCCGGTGGGGATGTTCATGACGCGGTACTCGTCGAGCGGCCGGCTGTCGAGCACGATCAGGTTCTCGCCCGCGTCCATGCGCG
>JANQKO010000641.1 GCA_028281075.1 Alphaproteobacteria bacterium
ATCGACCAGACGAACAGCGGCATCTTGTGCAGCGTCATGCCCGGCGCGCGCATGTTGAAGATGGTGGTGATGAAGTTGATCGCGCCCAGGATCGACGAGGCGCCGGCGACATGCAGGCTGAGGATGGCGAAGTCCATGGCCGGACCGGGCTGGCCCGAGGACGACAGCGGCGGATAGATGGTCCAGCCGCCGCCCACGCCGGTGCCGCCGGGCGGACCCTCGACGAAGGGCGAGATCAGCAGCAGGATGAAGGCCGGCGGCAGCAGCCAGAAGCTGAGATTGTTCATGCGCGGGAACGCCATGTCGGGCGCGCCGATCATCAGCGGCACGAACCAGTTGCCGAAGCCGCCGATCATCGCCGGCATGACCATGAAGAAGATCATGATCAGGCCGTGCGCCGTCACCAGCACGTTGAACATGTGGTAGTCGCCGCCGAGGATGCCGTCGCCCGGCTCGGCCAGCTCGATGCGCATGATCACCGAGAAGGCGGCGCCGATGATGCCGGCGACGATGGCGAAGACAAGGTACATCGTGCCGATGTCCTTGTGGTTCGTCGAGCAGACCCAGCGCTTGTAGAAGCTGGTCGGCACGTGATGGTCGTGATCGCTGTGCGCGTCGGCGCCGGAGGTGTAACTCATAAGCTTGATCCCTGCTTCGTTTCGCGCCGCGTCAGTCCGACGCCGCCGTCGTGGCCGCCAGCTTGACCGGCGTGTCGGCGTCCCGCGCGGCATACTCTTCGCGCGCCTTCTCGACCCATTCGGCGAACGCCTCCTTGGAGACGACCTTGACCATGATCGGCATGAAGCCATGCCGGACGCCGCACAGCTCCGAGCACTGGCCGTAATAGATGCCTTCCTCCTCGGCCCGGAACCAGGTTTCGTTCAGCCGGCCCGGCACCGCGTCCATCTTCACGAACAGCGACGGCACGGCCCAGGAGTGCAGCACGTCCTCGGCCGTCACCAGAACCCGGATGCTGGTATCGACGGGCACCACGACCTGGGTATCGGTGGCCAGCAGCCGGGGCTGGCCCTCCTCGAGCTCGTCGTCCTCGAGCATGACCGCCTCGAAGTAGAAATTGCCGTGGTCCGGATACTCGTATCCCCAGTACCACTGATAGCCCGTCGCCTTGATCGTCATCTCGGCGTCGACGGCGCGGTCGCTGAAATAGAGCAGCTTGAACGACGGCACGGCGATGACGACGAGGATGATGATCGGCACCGCGGTCCAGAGCACTTCCAGCAGCGTGTTGTGCGTTGTCCGCGACGGCGTCGGGTTGGCCTTGGCGTTGAACCGGACGATGCAGTAGAGCAGCAGCCCGAGCACGAACACGGAGATGATGGTGATGATCGGCAGCAGCAGATAGTCATGGAATACCGCGCCGTCATGTCCGACCGGCGTCACCATGCGCTGTATGCCCAACTGCCAGGGTACGGGCTGTCCGGCCTCGGCCAACGCGTCGCCGGCGAACGCCGAACAGGACAGAGCCGCCGCCACGGCAGCCAGGTTGGGCCTAAACGTCATGAATCCACCCTTGCGATTTCGACGAGGCATCACACATCACACCTGCGCCCCCGAATTTACCGGATCTTATGTACACTACGGCCGGAGACGCGAACAACCGGCGAGCCTGACCCCCGCCGCGACGTCGGCCCCGAACCGGGCCGGCAGTCTTGCCATTTTGTCACGTGAAATCAAATGCTAAGCCGGATCGGCCGGGCCGCCGGCACGATCGCGGCGGCCGTTCGCGACCAAATGTCGCAGAAATATCAGGACCCCCGCCGCCAACCCGCCGCGCCGCGGCCGGTGCCCGCATCGTCCGCCGGGGGTGACGAGGACGGTCCGCGGGGCCATATTGACATCCGAGCGATAGCGATTCACGCCGCCGCCCCGGCGGCAACCGACAAAGGGATAGGCCCGCATGACCGACCGCCTGGATGCCAAGGATCTGTTCTTCGCGCGTACCGATCTGGACGAGGGCAAGACCGAGACGATTGTCGCCGATGCCTTGAAGGACTGCGAGGACGGCGAGCTGTTTCTCGAATACCGGCAGACCGAGAGCTTCAGCTTCGACGACGGCCGGCTGCGCAGCGCCAGCTTCGGCACCAACCAGGGCTTCGGCCTGCGCGCGGTGGCCGGTGAATCGACCGGCTATGCGCACGCCTCCGAACTGTCGGAAGACGCCATCCGGCGTGCCTCGGACGCGGTCCAGGCGGTCAAGGCCGGCCATTCCGGCACGCTGGCCGAGGCGCCGCCCGGCACCAACCGGACGCTCTATCCCGACGACAGCCCGCTGAACGCGGTCGAATTCGGCGCCAAGGTCAAGCTGCTGGAGGATATCGACGCCTATGCCCGCGACGCCGATGAGCGGGTGCGGCAGGTCTCGGCCTCGCTGTTCGGCGAATGGCAGGCGGTCGAGATCATCCGCGCCGACGGCAAGCGGGTGCGCGACGTGCGGCCGCTGGTCCGGCTCAACGTCGGCATCGTCGTCGGCGACGGCGACCGGCAGGAATCCGGCAGCCACGGCGTCGGCGGCCGGCTGGGATATCTGGACCACATCGAGCCCGAGAACTGGCGGGCCCAGGTCGACGAGGCGCTGCGCCAGGCGGTGGTGAACCTCGACTCGGTGCCGGCGCCGGCCGGCGAGATGGACGTGGTGCTGGGCCCGGGCTGGCCCGGCATCCTGCTGCACGAGGCCATCGGCCATGGCCTGGAAGGCGACTTCAACCGCAAGCAGACCTCGGCGTTCGCCGGCCTGATGGGCGAGCGGGTGGCGAGCGACGGCGTCACCGTGGTCGACGACGGCACGCTCGACGGCCGGCGCGGCTCGTTGACGGTCGACGACGAGGGCACGCCCAGCGAATACACCGTGCTGATCGAGGACGGCATCCTGAAGGGCTACATGCAGGACCGCCTGAACGCCCGGCTGATGGGCATGGCGCCGACCGGCAACGGCCGCCGCCAGAGCCACGCCCACATGCCGATGCCGCGCATGACCAATACCTACATGCTGGCCGGCGACCGCGACCCGCGGGAGATCATCGCCGGTGTCGCCAACGGCATCTACGCGGTCAATTTCGGCGGCGGCCAGGTCGACATCACCAGCGGCAAGTTCGTCTTCACCTGCACCGAGGCCTACCGGATCGAGAACGGCACGATCGGCGCGCCGGTGAAGGGCGCGACGCTGATCGGCAACGGGCCGGACGCGCTGACACGGGTAAAGGCGGTCGGCAACGACCTGCAACTGGACACCGGCATCGGCACCTGCGGCAAGAACGGCCAGGGCGTGCCGGTCGGCGTCGGCCAGCCGACGCTGCACCTCGCCGGCCTGACCGTCGGCGGCACCGCCGCCTGAGGCCCCGAAACGACGGGGCCCGGCGCCGAGGGACGGGCCGGTGTGACCTTGGTGTCTTGGCCGTGAGGTCACCTGAAAGACGTTCGACCACAAAGACGCGAAGGCACGAAGAACAAACCTGCCGAGCCGATCGGCACGGCGCGCCAACAATTTCTTGGCTCTTTGTGTCTTCGTGGTGAACTCGTTTTTGCCCGGCCCCGCGAGATCCGCAGTCCGACGAAAGCCTCCCCACGTGGTCATTGCCGGACTTGATCCGGCAATCCAGACGACACCTGCCCCGGCCTCGGTTCTGGATCACCGGGTCAAGCCCGATGATGACGAAAAAGGGGTAACCGGGGCAAAAGTCCGGGCGTTTTCGGATTCTTGAGTTTCCCCAGATCTAATTGGGACTGTCCCTATCGATTTCCCGTGCGAAGAAATCCCCCGTCGTCATGCCGGCGGAGGCCGGCATCCATGGGCACCCGACCGCCGGCGCGGCGCTTGCCGGTGGAGCCCATGGATGCCGGCCTCCGCCGGCATGACGACGGGGGATTTCTTCGCACGGGAAATCGATAGGGACAGGCC
>JANQKO010000657.1 GCA_028281075.1 Alphaproteobacteria bacterium
GACTTGACCCGAGGATCCAGTTTTATGGTTTCGGAATGAGCTACGAGAACAATCAAACACCGAAACACTGGATCCTCGGGTCAAGCCCGAGGATGACGAACAGAGTGCGTGGCTCAGCCGGCGGCTAATCCCGGAAGTTCACGTACTGCAGCGGCAGCTCGATCTTCATGTCCTTGACCATCTGGATGGCCGACTGCAGGTCGTCGCGCTTCTTGCCGGTGACGCGCAGCTCGTCGCCCTGGATCGCCACCTGGACCTTCAGCTTGCTGGCCTTGACCTCCTTGACGATCTTCTTCGACAGCTCGCGGTCGACGCCCTGGCGGACCTTGACCACCTGGCGCATGGACTGGCCGGCGGCGTTCTCCGGGGTCTGGTAGTCCAGCACGCCGGCCTCGATCTTGCGCCGGGTCAGGTGGCCCTGCAGCAGCTCGCGCATCTGCCGCAGCTTCAGGTCGTCGTCGGCCAGGATGGTCATGGTCTCCTCCTGGCGCTCGATGCTGCATTTGCTGTTCTTGAAGTCGAACCGCTGGTCGATCTCCCGGCGCAGGTTGTTGAGCGCGTTGTCGACCTCGGCCAGATCGGCGCGCGAAACGATGTCGAAGGACGGCATGTGATCAATCCATGACAGTGGACGCTGCCCCGGCTATAGGCGGCGCGGCGGCGAAAGACAAGGGCCGCGTCGGCCGGCCGGTTGCCGCCCGCGGCCCGTCCGTGCCACGGTTCGCCGTCGGGGACCGGACGGAGAGGTGGCCATGGAATTCGCGCTGTTCAACGTGCTGCAGCAGCGGGCGCGGAGCAAGCGCTCGGACCAGGTGCTGGCCGAGGCCGTCGCGCATACGCAGGCCGCCGAGCGGCTCGGCTTCGCCGCCGCCTGGTTCGCCGAGCATCACTTCTCGAACTACAGCCTCTGCCCCTCGCCGCTGCTGATGCTGGCGCATTGCGCCGGGGTGACGGCGCGCATCCGGCTCGGCTCGGCGGTGATCGTGCCGCCGCTCTACACGCCGGCCCGCCTCCTGGGCGAGATCGCCATGGTCGACGCGCTGAGCGGCGGCCGCCTGGACCTCGGTGTCGGCAGCGGCTACCAGGCCTACGAGTTCGAGCGCTTCGGCGTCGACCTCGACCATAACAAGGCGATGACGCACGAGATGCTGGACATCATCGAGCGGGGCCTGAGCCAGCCGCATTTCGCCTACGAGGGCACGCACTACCGGCAGCGGCAGACGGCGATCAACGTGCGCCCGGTGCAACGGCCGCACCCGCCGATCTGGATCGCCGGCAACGACCCCGCGTTCCACCGCCGCGCCGCGCGCAAGGGCTACACGCCGTTCATCTCCGGCGTGCTCGGCAGCGGCCGCCGGCTCGGCCGCCTGCGCGACCAGGTCGCCGAGGCCTTCGCCGCCGAGGGCCGAGATCCCGACACCATGCCCCTGGGCGTGCTGCGCTTCTGCCATGTCACCCACGACCGCAAGGACGTCGAATCTTACGCGGAATCGGCCCGCTACCAGCAGCGCATCGCCGTGTCGCTGCGCGGCCGGCGCGAGACCGTGGTCGACGACTACTGGATCGCCGAGGAGCCGTTCGACGAGGAGCTGCCGCTGGAGAAGATCGAGGCGAACCTGCCGTTGGGCGACCCCGAAACGGTGGCCGAACGCCTGGTCGAGGAGATCCGGCTCTACCGGCCGACGCAGATGGCGATCTACTTCCAGGTCGGCGACGTCGACAGCGCCAAGGCGATCCGCTCGATGGAGCTGCTGGCGACAGACGTGATCCCGGCCATCGAAAAGGCCTTCGGCCGGCCGCTGGCCGAGATCAACCGGCCAGTCCCGACAGCCGCCGCGTGAACCGAAAGTCGAGGCCCGGCCACAAGACGCCACGCTTGCCGATTCACCACTGGTATTTCAGCCGCGCGATCACGGACCGGCCAATCCCGTAGTAGCACGAGGTCGCGAACGTGCAGGAGGCGACGTAGGTCTTGTCGGCCAGGTTGGTGGCGTTGATCGCAACGTGCCAGTTCGCGAACTGTCCGCCGAGCACCGACATATCGTAGGCGAGGGACGCGTCGAACAGCGTATACGACGGCACATGGAAGGTGTTCAGGGCGTCGCCCTCGGACCGGCCGACGTAACGTACGCCGCCGCCAACCCGGGTTCCGCGCCACCATCCGGCCTCGAACCCGTAGCTGGCCCAGAGGGATGCCGTTTGCCGCGGGACCGCTTTCGGCCGCTTGCCCAGATCGTTGTCGTTGCTCTTGGTGATCTCCTGGTCGAGATAGGTATAGGACGCGGCCAGATCCCATCCGCTTTCGAGACTCGCGACACCTTCCAGCTCGATCCCCCGGGACCGGATCTCGCCTGTTTGAACACGAAAGCCGGCGTTGACCGGATCGGACGTGAGGACGTTCCTCTGGGTCAGCTCGAAGACGGCCAGCGTCAGGAAGGCGTTGCGCCCGGGCACGGCATACTTCACGCCGGCCTCGAACTGCTCGCCTTCCGTCGGATCGAACGCGTTGCCGCCAAAGTCGATGCCACTCTGGGGCTGGAACGACTGCGCAAACCCGAGATATGGCGTCAGGCCGTTATCGAACGCATACCCCAACCCCAGGCGACCGGTGAAAGCCGAATCCCTGCTCTTGCTGGTGGTGCCGGTACGATTGTCCGTCGTCTCGCTTTCCGCCCAATCATGCCGGCCGCCCAGCGTCAGTATCCAGCGCTGCAACCTGATCTGGTTTTGCACGTAAAGCCCGGCCTCGAACTGCTGGTCGTCGACGTCTTGAAAGACCGGCGGCTCCGGGATGTCCTGGAAATATACGGGTGAATAGAGGTCGAGCGGCGGGGCGGCCGCGAAGCGCCGGAACGTGCTGCCTTCCCGATATTGGAAATCGGCTCCCAGCAACAGGTTATGCGACAGCACGCCCGTTTCGAACGACCCGACCAACTGGTTGTCGATCAAAAACAGGTCCGACTCTTCTTCCACCCCAAAGGCGCTTCTGGCTATGGTCCGGCCATCCGGCGACAGCGGAGACCTTCCATAGACCGTCTCCATGTCGAAGTCGGTATGCAGATAGCGGGCGTTTTGCCGAGCCGACCACGTCCCGCTGAAACTGTGATCCAGAATGTAGGCCGTGGAGAAAATCTCCCTGTCCCATTTGTCGTAGTTTGGATCACCGGTGTACCTCTCCCTTGGGATTTTGCCGTTTGGCGTGCTGAACAGCGAACCCAGCGCCGGCACCGTTCTGACGGAACGTCCATTGGCGTCATCCTTCTGATACATGGACTGGAGTGTCAGCGTCGTGTTCTCGAACGGTCGCCATGAAATGCCGGGAGACACGACGGCCCGTTCCCGTCCGCTGAAGTCGGTCTGGGCCTCCTGGTCCGACGCGACGCCGACCAGGCGATAGGACACATCTCCGTCGGTCCCGAGCGGTCCGCCGACATCCAGGTTCAGTTCCTTCAACTCGAATGAACCGCCAAGGACCTGAACCTCGCCTTGCGTCCGTTCGGGAGGGCGCTTCGACACGCTGTTGACCAGACCGCCCGGTGAATTCTGACCGTAGAGGACGGATGTCGGACCACGCAGCACTTCCACACGTTCGAACAAATAGGGCTCTATGCCACTGGTCGCGAAGTTGGTGCCGATGATCTTCAGGCCATCCCAATACTCGTTCAGCGTTCCGGTTCCGCCGAAACCGCGAATGACGATGTTGTCGTCGCCAAGACTGGAGGACTCGCCGCGCAGGCCCGTCGCGACGCCGGCACTGTAGGCGAGAGCTTCGGCGACCGTTCGGGCCGCGCGCGCGTCGATCTGGTCGCGGGTGACAACGGTGACCGACTGCGGCACCTCGCTGATCGGCGTGTCCGTCTTCGTCGCGGTCGCCGTGCGGTTGGCAACATAGCCCTGGACCGGGCCATACGCCGATTCCCGTCGCCCCTCCACCTTGACCGGGCCGAGCATGATGGTCCCGTCGTCGCCGCCGTCGCTCAAGACCAAGGTCGTCGGATCGGCGTAGCGCCAGATGATGCCGGTCCCGGACAGCAAGCGCCCGAGCGCTTCCGCCGGCGCCATCCGACCGGAAACCGATGGCGAGGTCCGGCCGGCCAGAATGTCGGTATCGACCGTTACCTGCATTCCGGCCTGGTCGCCGAAGACGGTAAGAGCACGGGTGAGCGGCTGCGCCGGGATATCGAAGTCACGCGGCGCCGCTTGGGCAAGGGGTTGTTGCCCGGTCGCCTGGGCCGGCTGGCCGGGCTTGCTCTGCGCCAGGCCCGGCCGCGTCACAAACCCGATGGCAAGAACGATGGCGGCACCGCACAGGAGGTTGAGCACCGGACCCCGACAGCCACCCCGCGGTCCGCATTCTTTCTTCGTCACTTGAAACGCCCCTCGACTGGAAATCGAACGCGGGGGTTGCGAATGAGAACGGGTCTCATTCGCAACCCCCATACTTCCATGACAGGAGCAGGCCGGGGATCTTCACCCCGGAAACGGGTTTTTTTCGCCTGGGCCGAAGAGTCAGCTTGCCGAAACGACCACCAGCCAGGGCGTGATCTCCCGGACCCGGCCGGCATGGGGCCGGACCACGGTGTTGAGCGCGCGAATGGGGTCGGTGAGGTCGAATACGCCGGTGACACGCTGGGCGGCGAGCGCCGCGTCGGTGATCACGATCGTTCCCGATCGGTACCGGCGCAGCTCGTCGATCAGGTCGCCAATCGTGGCGCCTTCGATCAACAGCCGCCCCCGGCGCCAGGCGGCAATGGATTCGGGCCGCACGCGCAGGCGTGCCATCACGCCGCCCGGAATCTGGACGCGCAGCCCCTGCCCGGCGACCAGGACGGCAGCGTCGGTCGGGGACTCCCGCTGACCCTCTCGGGCGTGAGTGACGCGGACCTCGCCCTCGGCCACGGCAAGCGAGACATCGGCCGGAGCCAGCCGGACTTCGAATTCGGTTCCGGTCACGGCGATATCGACATTATCGGCGTTCACCGAGAACAGCCGCCGACGGTCAGGCCGCACCGAGAAAAAAGCCTGCCCGGCGAGCAGCGTCACGACCCGGCGATCGGGCGCGTAGTCCACGGCGATCGCGCTGTTTGAATCGAGTTGCACCCGTGTCATGTCGGCCAGCTCGACAGTCCGCGTCTCGCCCACGGCGCTTGCGTAGTCCGCCTGCATCCGGAGCTTGAGCGACGGGAACAGGACAATCGCAAGGCATATGCTAGCCGCGGCGGCGAGACCAAGGCCCCAGGCGCGCGCCGGGCGCCGGCCCCGCCCGAGGTGCCGCGGCCTGCCGGGCTGGCGGCCCGGCGGACCGGAGGCACGCGCGGTGGTCGGCCGGCGGGCGGCGGGACCGACGATTTCAGCAAGCGACCAGACCTGCCGCGCCGTCTTCCAGGCCTCGACATGCCTGGCATCGCGGGACAGCCAGGCCTCGAATTCGGCCTTGAGACCGGGATCGTCCGGCGCGCCGCGCAGGCGCAGCAGCCAGGCCGCAGCTTCGTCGGTCACCGGGTCCCCTGTCGTCTCGGTGGGCCGTTTCAGTTCCGGCACGAAAGACCTATCTCCCATGACTCGATCGCGCCCAAGTCCGGGCCGACCCTACGCGGACAGGCGCCGCCTATTGTAATAGACGCAGCCCATGGCTCGATCTTCACCAACCGGCGCCTGCATCAATTTCTGTTGTTTTGCGCGAGACGCCGCATGCAATGGGCGACAGCCGCCTGGACCAGGCCATGGGCGCGGGCCTGCGATATCCCCAGGATTTGCCCGATCTCGGCATAGGTCTTCTCCTCGAACCGGTGCAGGTCGAAGGCATGACGCGTCCGCGCCGGCAACTCGTCGAGCGCCGCGGCCAGAGCCCGGAGCTGATCACGGTCGACGGCCTTGCGCTCGGGATCGGCGGTGTCGGCCGGAACATCGTTCAGCACTGCCTCGCTGGACGGATGCGGTGCTTCCGCGCTGAGACGGCGAGCAAGGTCGATGGCGAGGTTCCGAACGATCCGGTAGAGGTAGGCGGCGGGCTCGATAATCGGCTTGGCGTCGCCACGGTCCTTTCCGGCCGCGGCGGAGAAGCGCAGCCAGGCCTCCTGCACCACGTCTTCGGCACGGCCGCGGTCACCCACCAGAGGAGCCGCATACGCCACCAGTGCATCCCGGTGCTTCAGAAACGTATCAAGGGCCCGGGTGCCGTCTTCGTTCGAGTCCATACTCTACGCGCCAGCCCCGAACGCCGGGACCGAGATTGCCACTTGCCTGCGAGATCCGGCCGGGATCCTAGGTCAATTGCGAATCATTATCAAATTGGATCGGCGAACGCGGCCGAGGCACCGGCCTCGACGATATCCTCCTCGCTCATCCCGCGCCGCCAGTGGGAAAAGGCGATCACGCGGGATGCGGGCAGACCGATCCCGGATCGCAGATAGGCGCGCATGTCGCGGAACGCCGAGAACTCGGCGCCTATCCAGCAGAAGAGAGCGTCGCGGCCGGCGGGGAACACCAATGCCCGCAGCGCATCCGCGAGCAGCATGGTCGTCCCCGGCGCGGCGCCATCGCGATGCAGCCACCGCAATTCGAGGCCCGATGGCCGGTCGATCGCTTGTTCCTCCGCGCTGTCGGCGACCTCGATGAGCGCGACCCCCTTGGCGTCGGCCGGCAGCCCTTCGAGGATGCGGCCGATGCCCGGCAGGCCCGTCTCGTCTCCGGCCAGCAGGTACCAGTTCGCCGGTTTCGGCCCATGTGCCGCGGGGCCCAGTATTCCGACGACGTCGCCCGGGGCCGCGGCCATCGCCCATGACGTGCCGGGGCCGGTTCCGCCGTGCAGGACAAAGTCGATGTCGAGCGTTCCCGCCACCGGGTCGATGCGGCGGATCGTGAAGATGCGGGACGCGAGCTTGCCGGCATCGGGCCAGACGATACGGCCGTTGTCATCCAATTGCGGCCATTGGTGTTCCGCGACGCCCTTTTCCTGGAACAGCAGCCGACAATGGATCTGATCAGGCACCGCGTAGCGGGCGAGGTTATCCCCTTCGAACGAGATTCGACGCATGCGCGGCGTCAGATCCCGGACCTTGCGGACCGCGAGGACACGCAGATCAGGCGGCAACGCCACGCCGGGCCGATCACCCGTCCAGGTGATCGCCAGATCCTCGGCGTGGGCGACGAACTCGATGAGCCCCGTCAGCTCATGCTTGAGGCGGTTGAACGCGGCCGGGTCCGCGGCTTCCACGCAGAGCTCGAGCACTCCCCGCCTTGGCAGCAGATGTGCCGTACCGAAGGGGGATTTGATCGCATGGCCATCGCCATCCGGGTAAAGCGCCATGTCGTGCGCGGCGAACGACTCGATGATGGCGTCGAGATAGCTGTCGATCTTGGGAAAGGCGATCGTGGCCCGAGCCTTAAGGGACGGCATGCCGTCTGCCTTTCTCATTCCGTCATTTGTGAGGGCGCTTCGAGGAAGCAGGCACGGCGATCGAGGCACATCGAACCCTGCCGCCTCAGAAACCGTAGCGCAGCCCGAGCAGCACCTGAGTGCCGTTGCCGTACTGGCAGAAGAAGTTGAAGCTGCAGCTTGAGTAGTATTCCTTGTCGAACAGATTGGTCGCGTTCAGCGTGACCTCGGCGCCGCTCAGCGACGGGCTGAGCTGTTCGAGGTCGTAACGCAACGCGGCATCCACCAGGACGTAGCTGTCCGCCTCGACGGTGTTGGCGTCGTCGGCGAAGCTGCCGCCAACGAAGCGGACGCCGCCGCCCAGGCTGAAACCGTCGAACAGGCCGCTATCGAAAGCGTAGCTCGCCCAGGCGGAGCCGTGATACTCGGGAACGGCCTGGGGCCGCTTGCCGATATTCGCCACCACGGTCGATTCCGTGACCTCGGTATCAAGGAGCGTGAGCGCGGCGATGAGCTCCAGGTTCGGCGTGGCGTTGCCGCGCGCCTCGAATTCGAGGCCACGCGAGCGGACCTCGCCCTGCTGAATGTTGAACCCGGGCGTCGCGCCGGGGGTCAGGACGTTCTCCTGTCGGATGTGGAAGGCCGAGACCGTGAACAGCGCGGCCATGAAGGTCGGTTCGTATTTGAGCCCGACTTCCCATTGCTCGGCTTCGGTCGGATCGAACGCCGCGCCGCTCGCGTCGACGCCGATGGTCGGCTCGAAGGAAGTGGCGTAGCTGGCATAGGGGGCGAGCCCGTTGCCGAACCTATGGAGCAGGCCGACGCGATAGCTCGGGGAGCGGCTCGACTGGCCGCTGGTGACGCCCGTCAGGCGGTTCTCGGTGTCCTGTTCCGTCCAGTCGTGGCGTGCCCCCAGCACGGCCCGGAAGCCGCCGAGGCTGAGCTGATCCTGAATGTAGACGCCGGCCTGCCGCAGCGTCTGTTCGTTATTGATGATCGTCGCCAGGGGGCCGACCGATACGCCGTATTGCGGGTCGGAGACGTCGAGCGACGGGGCGGCGCCGAACCGGAAATCCCAGTTGCTCACCGAATGCTGGAAATCGACACCGGCGAGCACCGTATGCTCGACAGCGCCTGTCTTGACGTCGAACCGCGCGTGGTTGTCGGTGGCGACCCCGCCGACATCCTCGATCGAACGGACGGCCTGGCGCGGCAGCAGCCCCGTGGCCGTGATCGGCGCGGCGATCTGTATGCCCCGCAAATCGAGGTCGATCGCGGAATAGCGCGTCCTCGAGTTGACGCTGACGATGTCGTTGAAACGGTGATCGAAGCCGTAGCCGACGGCATATTGCTCGCGGTCGTAGCTGTCGAAGCCGGGATCGCCCACGTTGAGCTTGGGATCGAGAGCCGATTCGAACGCAGCCGGCGCGAGCGATCGTGGGAAAATCGAATTGAAGTAGCCGCCGTCGGGATCTTTCTGAAAGAAGCCCCGCAGGGTCAGCCGCGTGTCGGCGTCCGGTTCCCATCTGATCGCCGGGCCGAAGGCGATACGTTCCTCGTCGACGTCGTCGTAACGGGTGCCCGAACGGCGACCGACGGCGCTCAGGCTGTATTGCCAGCGCCCACCGGCGTCGATGGCCCCCTGGCTGGTGGCGCCGCCTTGCAGGCGTCCATGGCTTCCGCCCTCCACCCTCGCCTCGGTGTAGCGCGTGGCGCTGGGCATCCGGCTGATCTGATTGACCAGGCCGCCCGGGCTGGTCTCGCCATAGAGGACGGCGGACGGGCCCTTCAGGACATCGATGCGGTCGAGCAGGAAAGGATCGATCGAGGGCAGCGCGAAGGCCTGGCCCCGGGGCAGCCTCAGCCCTTCGAGGAAGTCGACGATCCGGGTCGAGGTACCGAAGCCACCGAAGCCGCGCAGGAAGATGCTGTCGTATCGGCTGGTGGTGTCGGGCGCGGACAGGACGCCGGCTGTATAATTGAGTGCCTCCTTGACGGTTTGCGGATTCTGGTCGTCAAGCTGCTTGCGCGTGATCGTCGTGACCGACTGCGGGGTCTCGAGGACGGGCGTGTCGGTCTTGGTCGCGGCGGCCGAGTCCCTTTCGAGATACGCATCCCGTGTCGTGTCCCCTGGCGCCTCGCCCTGCACCTGGACCGGCGGCAGCGTGATGGCCGGCTCCTGGGCGTGACCCGCCATTGGCCCCAGTATCGCGGCTGCCGCGAGCAGCGCCGTGCGCGCCCGCGTTGAGCATACCCCTTTCATTCGTTTGAACCTTTCCCGTTCGTTCGCCCAAGGCGCGGATGCCATTCAAGAAATGCGAATGCGTATCATTCGCTATGTCTGGCCTCTCTATAAACAAACGGGACCGTCCCGTCCAGTTAATATATACTGCCTGCGTGAATGGCTGACGCCAAGCGGAGGTGAGGTAAAAATGTCCGGGTCAGGTGTCGGCGGTACGTGGCCCGTCCGCCGGGAAGGCGGTCAGCCGCGAGCGGTCCCCCACGTGATGCGCCGACGGTGAAGCGAGGAGAAAGAATGTTCGTTCGTGTTTTTGCGAAGGATCGATATCTTTCGCCCGGTCGTGTCCCCCTGGACCTTGGCTAGGTTTTGCGCGCAGAGCGGTAATGACGAACTCGTCGTCCACGAAATCACGTGTCGGCCGGCCCTCCAAGGAGGACGCCGCCGAAACGTCCAACAGGATCATCGATACCGCGGCGCGGCTGTTCGCCGCCCAGGGCTTCGCGGCGACCTCGATCGAGCAGGTCGCTTCCGCCTGCAGCGCGGGCAAGGATACGATCTATCGCCGCTTTCCGTCGAAGGTCGCTCTGTTTGGGGCGGTCGTCGAGCGCCTGCGCGCGCGGACCTTGAACCGGCTCGAAATCGAAATCGATTCAGCGGGTGGTGATGGCGATGCATTGGCGCGGCTGAGGCGCGTTGCCCGGTGGTTTCTCACCGTCAATCTCGATCCGGACATGGTGGCGTTCAAACGGATCGCCTACAGCGAAGCGATCGTCTTCGGCGAGGACAATCGGGACCGGTGGGAGAACGATCCGATCATGGACCGGCTCGTCGCCCTTGTCTCGGAAGCTCAAGCGTCAGGCCTGCTCGCTGACGGCGACCCGCGAACGATCGCTTCACACCTGTTGCACGCCATCGTGTTCGGACCGTCGAACGACGCCATGCTGGGCCGCGCGACCTATGCCGCCACGGCAGCCCAGGACAGGTATTTCGATCAAGCCTGGACCTTGTTCCTACGCGGGGCGGGGCGCTAGCCGGCCGCGACCCGGTTGATCAGCATTCGCATCGTCACCACCCGCCATGCCGCCGAGTCAGCGGATTTTAATGTCCGGGCGGACCACCCCGCGTTGACCTGGGCGCGCGGCAATGCTGAAATCCCCGGTGTCGAATTCGAGTTTCCGTCAAATCAACAACACGGCATCGGGAGGTTACGGACGCATGCATGTGAGGATGGGGTGGACGGTCGCCGCAATGACGGCGGCCGTGATGGTGGCGGCGTCGCCCGTCATGGCGCAGACCATGTCGGGCGACAGGATCAAGGCGGTCACGGGCGCGGTCAACAAGGCCGCGATCATCGCCAACGCCGCCGAGACCAAGAACTGGCTGAGCTACGGGCTGGACTATGCCGAGACGCGGTTCAGCCGGCTGAACGAGATCAACACCGCGAGCGTCCGCGACCTGGGCCTGGCCTGGCACTACGACCTGAACTCCCGGCGCGGCGTCGAGGCGACGCCGCTGGTGGTCGACGGCATCATGTACGTGACCTCGTCGTGGAGCATCGTGCACGCGATCGACGTGCGCGCCGGCGAGGAGATCTGGACCTACGATCCGCAGGTGCCGCGCGATTACGCCGAGAAAGGCTGCTGCGACATCGTCAACCGCGGCGTCGCGCTCTACGAGGGCAAGATCTTCGTCGGCACCTATGACGGCCGCCTGGTGGCGCTCGACGCCGTGTCCGGCGCGCCGGTCTGGGAGGTCGACACCATCATCGACCGCTCGAAGGCCTTCACCATCACCGGCGCGCCGCGGGTCTTCAACGGCAAGGTGATGATCGGCAACGGCGGCGCCGAATACGGCGTGCGCGGCTATATCACGGCCTATGACGCGGCGACCGGCGAGCAGGCCTGGCGCTGGTTCGCCGTGCCGGGCGACCCGTCGAAGCCGTTCGAGGACGAATCCATGGCGCGCGCGGCGCTGACCTGGGACCCGTCGGGCAAGTACTGGGAGGCCGGCGGCGGCGGCACGATGTGGGACAGCATCGTGTTCGATCCGGAGCTGAACCTGATGTATGTCGGCACCGGCAACGGCAATCCCTGGAACCGCGACATCCGCAGCCCCGGCGGCGGCGACAACCTGTATCTGGCCTCGATCGTCGCGCTCAACCCGGATACCGGCGACTATGTCTGGCACTACCAGGAGACGCCGGGCGACCACTGGGACTACACCTCGACGCAGCCGCTGATGCTGGCGGACCTGATGATCGACGGCCGGGAACGCAAGGTCATCATGCACGCGCCGAAGAACGGCTTCTTCTTCGTCGTCGACCGGACCGACGGCGAGTTCATCTCGGCCGAGAACTTCGTCGAGGTGAACTGGGCCGAGGGCTACGACGCCAACGGCCGGCCGATCGAGGTGCCGGCGGCGCGCGACAAGGACAAGACCTGGGAGACCATCCCCAGCGCCTACGGCGCGCATAACTGGCATCCGATGTCCTACAGCCCGCAGACCGGGCTGGTCTATATCCCGGCGCAGGGCATTCCGCTGACCCACACGCCGGAGAAGGACTTCGAGCAGGGCCGGCACCAGCCGCTGAAATTCGGCAGCAACTCCGGCTGGAACCTGGGCTTCGCGCTGAACGCGGTGGCGCCGGAAGCCAAGCCCTTTGGCTCGCTGATCGCCTGGGACCCGGTCAACCAGCGCGAGGTCTGGCGCCAAGAATACCTGTCGCCGTGGAACGGCGGCACGCTGGCGACGGCCGGCAACCTGGTGTTCCAGGGCACCGCCGACGGCCGCTTCGTGGCCTATGACGCGACCACCGGGGTCGCCCTGTGGCAGGTGCCGGTCGGCTCCGGCGTGGTGGCCGGACCGTCGACCTACGAAGTCGACGGCAAGCAGTATGTGTCGATCGCCGTCGGCTGGGGCGGTGTCTACGGGATCGCGCAGCGGGCCACCGACCGCGTCGGCCCCGGCCGCATCTATACCTTCGTCGTCGGCGGCGACGCGGCGATGCCCGAGGACGTGATCGCGCCGAAGGGCGAGCTGGTCGCCGGCGTCGAGTTCAACCCCGACGACGTCGGTCCCGGCACCGGCCTCTATGTCTCGAGCTGCGCCCAGTGCCACGGCGTGCCCGGCGTCAACAACGGCGGCAACGTCCCGAACCTGGGCTTCTCCACCGCCGACACCCTGCGCAACCTGCCCGACCTGGTGCTGTCCGGCGCCTGGGTCGAGGGCGGCATGCCGAACTTCGACGGCAGGTTGACGGTGGACGAGGTGAAACAGATCGGCGCCTTCATCCAGGCGACCGCCGACGCTGTCCGTCCGCCGCAATAGCGGCGCCGGCGGCGCGGGCCCTTCGGGCGGGGACCGGCACGGGTCCCCGCCCTTTTCCTGCGCCACCCGCCGGGCACCGGACAGCGGAAGCGTTCAGCGGATGACCGCCGGGACCGCCGATCGGCCGGCCTCGCATGCCCACCGGCGCGCGCCGCGCCGGTGGCTGCTGATGCTCTGCGGCGCCCTGGCGCTGTTCTGCCCGTCCACGCCGGCCCTGGCGGTCGACTGGCTGGTGCTGGTGGTCGACCGGTCCAACTCGATCGACGCCGACGAGCTGCGGCTGCAGCGGCAGGCCTATGTCGACGTCCTGAACGACAGCCACATCGTGCGCGCGCTGAAGGACACGTCCGTCGCCATTATCGAGTTCGACAGCACGGCCACGGTCATCGTCCCCTGGAGCAGCGCGCGCGGCGCCGCGGCGCAATACGCGGCCGCCATGTTCGCGCCCGGCACCCGGGGCGGCACCGGTATCGGCCATGGCCTGGGCGCGGCGCTTTCCCTGCTGCACGCGAAGCAGGGGCGGCGGGTGATCGACGTCTCGGGAGACGGGCGCGAGAACCGTGATTCCGTCCTGCTGGAACGCCGGCGCGCGACGGCGACGGCATCCGGCATCGAGATCAACGGCCTGGTCATCCGCGGGCGCACGCAATACGACCTGAAGCGCTACTACAAGCAGAAGGTCGTGAACGGCTTCGTCGTCGAGATCGACGACGTCGCCGATTTCCACGCGGCCCTGAAGCGCAAGATCCTGCAGGAAACGCTGGTCTCGCAGCGGCCGATGGCGGACTAGGCGCGCGGGCTCAGCGGAAGTCGAAGCCGAGCGCGCGGAGCTGGGCGCGCAGGTCGTCGCGGAGCTGCGGCACGAACTTCCGGTCCATCTCGTGGCTCCAGGAATCCGGCGTCGTCGGCTTGCCGACCGAGCCGTAATGGGCGGCGAGCGCGGCGTCGTAGTCGGCCACTTCCTCGACCATGGTGCAGTTGCCGCGCAGCACGCCGTAGCGATCCTGGTGCACCAGAGCCTCGAAGGCCATGCGCGGCTTCTGCTTCGGGATGTCCGCCGGCCAGCCCAGGCACATGCCGAACACGCAATAGACCCGGTGCGGCAGGCCCAGCGCGCGGGCGGTGGCGACGGCATCGTTGCGCACGGCGCCGATCATCACGCCCTTCAGCCCCAGGGAATCGGCCGCCAGATAGGCCGACATGCCGACCAGCGCGGCGTCGATGCTGGACACGAGGCCGATCTCGAGATTGTTGTCGGCGATGTCGTGGCCGTGCCGGCGGCAGGCATGCGCGATCCGCGTCAGGTCGGCACAGAACGCAAGAAAAACGGGCGCGGCCGTCACATGCGGCTGATTTCCGGTGATTGGCGCGATTTGCCGTTTAATTTCCGGGTCACGTACGACGATGACGCTGTAGGCCTGGATGTTCGACGAGGTCGGCGCGCGGAAGGCGGCGCGCAGGACGGCGTCGACCGTTTCCGGCGCCACCGGCCGGTCGGTGAAGCCGCGCACGCTGACGCGGTTCAGGAGGGTCTCGATGGTCTCGCTGCTGATCGGGGCGCCGGCGGCCCCGGCCGTTTCTGGTTCTTGCATGCTGACGGCGGTCTCCTGGCCGGATTGGATATTGTCGGGGATCGGCTGACGCCAATCGCGGGGCCGCACACTATCGGGCCGCGACCGGAAACCGGTCAAGACCGGCGGCGGGCGAAGCGGTCGAGGATGGCCGAGCTGAACAGGCCGAGGACGGCGAGCAGGATGAACAGCGCGGCCAGCGGCTGCAGGAAGATCCGCCACCACTGGCCGTCGAACATCTTCAGCGAGTTCTGCAGGTTGGTTTCGACCATCTCGCCCAGGATCAGGCCGATGGCGATGGGCGCCACGGAAAAGCCGAAGCGGCGGCAGAAATAGCCGACGAAGCCGAAGATCAGCACCAGCCAGACGTCCAGCATGGCCTGGTTCAGGGCATAGGCGCCGACGATGGAAAGCGAGAACACCACCGGCCAGAGGATCGCCCGCGGGATCAGCGTGACGCGCGCGAACAGCTTGGCCGCGTAGAGGCCGAGGAACAGGAACATGACGTTGGCGACCAGCATGGCGCCGAAGATGGCGTAGACCTTGTCGACCTGCTCGGTGAACAGATACGGCCCCGGCCGCAGCCCGTGCACCATCAGGCCGACGATGATCACGGCGGTGGTGGCGCTGCCCGGGATGCCGAGCACCAGGGTCGGCACCATGGCGCCGCCGGTGGCCGCGTTGTTCGCCGCCTCGGCGCCGGCGACGCCCTCGATCGCGCCCTTGCCGAACTGGTCGCGGTTCTTCGACCAGCGCTTGGCCTCGGCATAGCCGACCATGGCCGCGACCGTCGCGCCTTCCGCCGGCAGCACGCCGATGAAGGTGCCGATGCCGCAGGAGCGCAGCACCGTGCGCCAGATCCTGCGATAGTCGAGCAGCGTCGGAAGCTGCACCGCCTTCATGGCCACGGTCTCGACGATCTGGTTCAGCCGGGTCGACTGCACCAGCAGCTCGGACATGGCGAACAGGCCGATCATCACGGGTATGAAGTTCAGGCCCTCGTAGAGCTCGTAATTGCCGAACATGAAGCGTTCGACCGAGGTGATCTGGTCGGCGCCGATGGTCGCCAGCAGGACGCCGAAGGCGCCGCAGATCAGGTTCCGGACGGCGCCGCCCTCGCTGATGCTGGCCAGCATCGACAGGCCGAACAGGGTCAGGGCGAAATATTCCGGCGGCCGGAACTGATAGGCGATCTGGGCCATCAGCGGCGCGGCGATGGCCAGCACGATGACCGAGAAGATGCCGCCGATGGTGCTGGCGACGACGGCAATGCCGAGCGCGCGGCCGGCCTCGCCGCGCTGGGCCAGCGGGAAGCCGTCGAGGCAGGTGGCCGCGGCCGCCGGCGTGCCCGGCGTGTTGATCAGGATCGCGGTGATGGCGCCGGCGAAGGTCGCCGAGACATAGATCGTGGTCAGCACGGTGATCGCGTGCACCGGCTCCATGGTCAGCGTGAAGGGCAGCAACAGGGCGGCGCCGGTGGTGGCGCCGAGGCCCGGCAGCGCGCCGATGATGACGCCGCCGACGGTGGTCAGCAGGATCAGCAGCAGCAGATAGGGATCGGCGAAGACCGAGAACATGGCGAGCAGGGCCTCGGTCATGCCGGCCACCTCAGCCGTAATAGAGGTCGGTCAGGATGCCGCGCGGGAAGCGCACCTCGAGCAGGGCATCGAAGGTGATGAAGATCAGGCCGGGCGTCAGCAGCGCCACCAGCCCGGCGACCCACCAGCGCCGCTCGCCCCAGACCAGGCACATGGCGAAGGCGACGACCATCAGCCCGAGAAACATGTCGACGAAGCCCGCCAGCAGGAAGAACAGCGCCAGCAGCGCCATGGTCGCCCAGGTCTGGACCGGCTCGCGCGCCGCCGGCCGCGGCGGCCGGCGGACGATCTGCCAGACCAGCACGGCGTTCAGGATCATCACCAGGCCGGCCAGGAACAGCGGAAAGTTCCGCGGCTGCATGGCATGGCCGACGATGATGTCGGCGGCCTTGTCGAAGGTAGTGGCGAGATAGGCGACGACGGCGCAGGCGGCCGCGATCACGGCCGGGATCACGAAGTCGAGCGGCGCCGCCCGCGCGGCGGCACCGTCCTGCCTCGACGGTTCGTCCATCGCCGGACCCGGAGCTGGCCTAGAGGCCCATCTCCTTGATGGCGGGCTTCATGTCCTCGACCATCTTCTTGATCTGGTCGCCCCATTCCCCGGCGCCGACCACCGAGCCGGCATCCAGGCCGACCGAGGTCAGGAAGCCCTGATAGACGTTGTGCCGCATGGCCTTGACCAGCTTCTCCTCCAGCACGGCGACCTTGGCCGGCTCGGTGCCGGCATGGGTGACGAAGCCGCGCACGGTGGCGAAGACCACGTCGATGCCGAGCGCGCGGGCCGTCTTGGCGGCCGGGATCGGGGCCATGCCCGACGTGCCGAGAATGACCAGCGGGCAGATGTCGCCGGCCTCGATCTGGGCCGAAGCCTCCGACAGGTTGAGCACGCCGACGTCGGTGGTGCCGGCGACGAGCTGGGTCGCGACCTCGCCGCCGCCCTTGAACGGCACGATGTCGGGCTGCATCAGCCCGCCCTTCTTGGCGAAGACATAGGCCGAGATGTGATCGATGCCACCGGCGTTGGTGGTGCCGAACTTCAGCTTCGTCGTCTTCATGCCGGCGACGAAGGCTTCCGGCGTCTTGTAGGGCGAGGTCTTGCAGTTGACCATCAGGATCTGCGGGTCGTCGGTGCCGCGCGCGATCGGCGTGATATCGTCGAGCGTCAGCTTGGTCTTGCCCTTGGCGACGGTGATGGCGTGGCCGATGGTGAAGGCCAGGATGGTGTGGCCGTCGGCCGGCCGGGTCAGGAAATGGTTCATCGCCGCGGCGCCGTTGCCGCCGCGCTTGTTGACGACGACCATGTCGGCCTTCAGCTCGCGCCGCGACCGCAGCATCATCATCCGGGTCGTGACGTCGGTGCCGCCGCCGGCGCCGGCATGGGTGATCACCTCGA
>JANQKO010000034.1 GCA_028281075.1 Alphaproteobacteria bacterium
GGAAAATGTCGTTGACGAAGCGGGTCAGCTGGTCGGCGATGCCGATAATCCGCGCCAGAGCGTCGCGGTAGGTCTGCTCCTGGTCCTGCCGGGCGCGCAGCGCGACCTCGGCCTCGCCCTTGACCGCGGTGATCGGCGTGCGCAGCTCGTGGCCGATATCGGCGAAGAACTGGCGCCGGCTGGCGTCCCGCCGCTGCAGCTCGGCGTTGGCGGCGCGCAGGGCCTCGGTCCGCTCGGCGACCCGCCGCTCCAGGGACGCGCGCGCGTCCTCCAGCGCCGCGTGCTGCTGCCGCAGTTCGCGGGCCATGATGTTGAAGCGCCGCGACACCAGCGCGAACTCGTCGTTACCCGAGACCGGGATCTCGTGCGTCAGCCGGCCGGCCGCGAACAGTTCGGCGCCGCGCTCCAGATTGACCAGGCCGGTCCTGAGCCGCAGCACCAGCGTCACGACCACCAGGCCGGTCAGCGCCAGCCCGGTCGCCGTCGCCGCCACGGCCGCCCAGAGCCCGACCCGGATCACCCATTCGATCTCCGCCGAGGCGGCGGCCAGCTCCTGCCGTTCGTCGGCCAGCGCCGTCTCGATGATCAGGTTGACCCGCCGGTCGATGCGCGTCTCCAGGCTGGCGTCGAGAAACGCCCGGGCCTCGGCCGACCGGCCGGCGGCCAGCAGGCGCTCGGTCTCGTGAATATCGGCGAAGGCGCTGGCCAGTTCCGCGTGCAGGGCCCGGATGCGCGCGATGTCGCGCATGTCCTCGTTGTCGCGGGCGCCGACCGCGACTTCCGCGGCTTCGTCGGCGGCGATCTCGGCGATGATCGTCTCCACCCGCCGCTCGGCGTCGTCGAGGCTGAAGGTCAGGCCCTCGCTGCCGTCCATCAGGTCGCGCCGGACCTGCTTGAAGGTCCGGAACACCTCGCCCGAGAGCTGCAAGTAGCCGCCCAGCTCCTCGTAGGCGAGCCGCATCCGCAGATGGTTATAGGTCGAGCGGTCGGCGTTCCAGAGCAGCAACCCGGCGCAGGCGACGATGACCGCGGCCAGGATGCCGACGCATAGGAGAAGCTTCGTCCGGACCTGCATCACCCGGCGACGGCCCGCGAAACGGACCGGCCGGCCGGCCGGACGGACGGACGGCGCCGGGGGCGCATCGGGCGTGTGAACGGCCAGGCCTGCGTCGTCATGCGTGCGAACCCCTGCTTGCCGCCCGGCGACGGCCGGCGGTCGCGGCGGACGCAAGGCCGCGCCCGGACAAAACGACCGCATGGTGAGACTATGACTGACATCGACAACGGCTGAAGCGGCTTAATGATCCGCTAATCCGCCGGTCAGCCCCCGTTCATGCGGAATTCATCCAGGGTTCATGATCGGCGCGGCTGACCGGCAGGCGGACTTCCGGCAGCGCCGTTCCTTTACCGCTTGTCGACATGCCGCCCGATCTGCGATCATTTCGACGGTGACCGCACCTTTGTTGTGCGGCTTGCCGCTTTTGCGGGCGGATTCGCACCCGTTTGTCCCGGCCGCTGGGAGCTGTTTCGAGTAAGCGCGTCACGTCATCCTTCGCCGAACCGGCATTTTTCGTTGTTGGCACGAGCTTTGCGGGGGTGGAGGGCGAAACAAGATCGGCAGGGGCCCGTTCGCGGACCGGCCGGAAACAATAACAGGCGTTGGCAACAGGCGGCGGCGTAAATGGAAGCTGGGGTAAAGCTGGTCTTCGACATCCTGGCGTTCTCGTCGATCATGGTACTGGTGGTCGCGGGACTGGCCGTGATCGCCAGCCTGATGGGCATCTTCAACCTCGGGCACGGCGAGTTCGTGCTGCTGGGCGCCTACACCGTCTACGTCTTCCGCGAGCTGGGCCTGCCGGAATGGATGGGCATCCTGATGGCGCCCTTCTTCCTGGCCGCGCTGGGCCTGGTCCTCGAGGCACTGGTGATCCGGCGCCTCTATGTGGCACCGATCATCGCCATGCTGGCGACCTATGCCATCGGCCTGATCATCCGCGAGATCGTGCGCGGCCTGATCGGCGGCCAGTACTACGCCATCGACGAGCCGATCTCCGGCGCCTTCGAGATCGGCGGTGTCAGCCTGCCGATCTGGCGCGCGGTGATCATCGTCGTGACAGTGGCGGTGATGACGGCCTGCTACCTGTTCCTGACGCGGACCACGTTCGGCCTGCAGATCCGCGGCTCGCTGGAGAACCCGGCGCTGGCCCGGGCGTCCGGCGTTTCGACGACGAAACTCTACGCCTTCACGTTTGCGTTCGGCGCGGCGCTGGCCGGACTCGCCGGCGCCATGATGGTGCCGCTGTTCTCGCTGTCGGCCGATCTCGGCGTGCGCTTCCTGGTGCAGGCCTTCCTGTCGGTGATGCTGGGCGGCGTCGGCACCTTCGAGGGCCCGGTCGTCGGCGGCGCCCTCCTGGGCGCCATGGTGCCGGGCTTCCAGTGGCTGCGCGAGATTCCCTTCGTCGTCGACTATGTCAGCCCGGTCTTCGCCGAAGTCCTGGTGTTCGTTACCGCCTTGACCATCGTCAAGCTCCGGCCGCAAGGCCTCATTAGCCAAGGGAGGATCTGAGAGATGGCTACTGACAGATATCAAGAAGGGCGCGACCGGCGGGTCTCGCGCCGCTCGTTCCTGCTCGGCGCCAGCGCGCTGAGCGCCGCCGGCTGGGTCGCCGGCTTCTCGGGCGGCTGGGTGCTGCGGCCGACATGGGCGCACGCGGCCGGTCCGATCAAGATGGGCATCGCCACCGACATCACCGGCGCCATCGCGCCGGGCGGCAACGCCAACTGGCAGACGGCGCAGTTCACGGTGCAGAAGATCAACGACGCTGGCGGCATTCTGGGCCGGCCGATCGAGCTGATCCTGGAAGACACCGCGTCCGATCCCGGCATCGCCGTCGGCAACGTGCGCCGGCTGATCCAGAAGCACCAGGTCGACGTCGTCTTCGGCGGCATCACCAGCGCCATGCGCGAGGCGATCAAGAACCCGATCGTGCGCCGCGGCAAGACGCTCTACATCTATCCGCAGCTCTACGAGGGCCAGGAATGTACCGAGCATCTCTATTGCACCGGACCGACGCCGGCGCAGCAATGCGCCGAGCTGCTGCCGTTCCTGATCAAGCAGGGCAACAAGCGCTTCGCCATGCCGTCGGCGAACTACCGCTGGCCGCAACTGTTGAACAAGTGGGCCCGCGACGTGATCGAGGCGAACGGCGGCGAAGTGGTGTTCGAGGAGTATTACCCGCTCGACCAGCTGGAATACTCGGCGACCGTCGCCAAGATCATGAACGAGAATGTCGATCACGTGTTCAACAC
>JANQKO010000039.1 GCA_028281075.1 Alphaproteobacteria bacterium
CGGCGGACAGAGCGGCAGCGCGAAGCTGGAATTGACCAGGTCGGCCGGCGGCAGCTCGACGTCCTCGCACCCGGCCACCCTGGTCTCCCGTCGGGCGCCCGCCGGCAGGTCCGGCCGCGTCCGCAGGCCGTCGACTGCCGCCGGCTCGGCGTCGGCCGCCAGCACCCGCCAGCCGCGCCGCAGCAGCTCGACGGTGTCGCGCCCGTTGCCGCAGCCGAGATCGACGGCAAGGCCCGGCGCGGCGTCGCCGAACCGGCCCAGCGCGAACAGCAGCGTCGCCCGCGGCGGCCGCGCGCCGGTCCTGGCGTAATAGCTGGCCCAGTCCCGCGCCACGCCGTTTGACACCCCCTGCCGCCTGCCGGAGAATTCCCGTGACCGCCACATACCACGGAACACCGCTACAGGGGAGCCGCCTCACGTGACCGCGTCCTCGCCGCTCTGGCCCGCGCCATTCCATCATTTCCGGCTGAACAGCGACCGGCCCGAGGCGCTGGTCGATTTCTACACGCGCGGGCTCGGCATGACCGCGCGCGAACGCGGTGACGGTCTCTGGCTGCTGTCGGGCGCCGGCCGCCGCTTCCTGGTCGGTCGGGGCGCGCGCGAGACGGTCTCCTATGCCGCCTACGCGCTCGACGATCCGGCCCGGCTCGATGACCTGCAGCGGCATCTCGAGGGGCAGGGAATCGGGATCGAGCCGAACCCCAGCCCGCTGTTCGGCAACGCGGCGTTCGCCATCCGCGACCCCGACGGCCTGCCGCTGGTCTTCGGCGTGCCGGCCGACGACCCGGTCGCCGCCGGCGGCCTGCCCGGCCGGCTGCAGCACATCGTCTTCGCCACGACGGACCCCGAGCGCATCCGCCGCTTCTATGCCGACCGGCTGGGCTATGCCGTCTCCGACAAGGTGTTCGACGACGGCGCGCTGTCGGCCTGCTTCTTCCGCTCGGACGAGGAGCATCACAGCTACGCCGCCTTCCGGGCCGACGCCGCGCGTTTCGACCATGTCGCCTTCGAGACCACGGGCTGGATGGACATCCGCGACTGGGCCGACCATTTCGGCGCGCTGCGGGTGCCGCTGTGGTGGGGCCCGGGCCGGCACGGCCCCGGCAACAACCTGTTCTTCATGGTGCGCGACCCCGACGGCAACCGGGTCGAGATCTCGGCCGAGCTGGAACGCATGCCGCGATCGATGCCGCACCGCGAATGGCCGCACGAGGAGCATACGCTGAACCTCTGGGGCCGGGCCTGGATGCGAAGCTGAGATGGCCGGCCTGACCGGCGGCATCATCGCCGGCGTGGTCACGCCGCACACGCCGCGCATGGCGGTCGAGGCGAATGCGCCGGAGTTCCTGCGCGAGGTCATCGCCGGCAGCTACGCGCTGGGCGAGGCGCTGCGCGCCCTGGCGCCTGATCTGCTGGTGCTGATGTCGGCGCACTGGGTCACCACCTTCCCCTGGTACGCGACGCGGCACGCCCGCCACAAGGGCACCTGCATCGCCGACGAGGCGCCCGACATGTTCGACGGCATCGCCTATGACCGGCCGGGCGATCCCGACTTCGCCGACGCCCTGATCGACGCCATCGCCGCCACCGGCCGGCCGGCGGGCCGCAACGACAACCCCCGCTATCACTGGGACTACGCCACCTGCGTGCCGCTGCAGTATCTCGATCCGGACCAGAAGCTGCCGGTGGTGACGCTCGGCACCTGCCTGATGGCCGATCTCGACGAATGTTTCGAGATCGGCGGCATCGTCGCCGCGACGGCGGCCGCCACCGGCCGCCGCGCCGTCTTCATCGCCTCCTGCGCCTTCGCGCACGATATCGTGCGCGGGCCGGAAACCTGGCCGCGCGAGGACCAGATCGCCGCCGACCGCGCCTTCATCGCGTTGCTCCGCGAAGGCCGCGTCGCCGAGGCCAGGGCCGGCTTCCCGGACTATGCCGACCGGGTGAAGGCCGAGATGGGCGGCCGGCCGATCGCCACGATGCTCGGCACGATCGACGGCGGCACCGCCTATGCCGGCGAGACCTATGGCGCCTACGGTCAGTCGTCCGGCAGCGGCAATATCAGCCTGGCCGTGCGGCCGGCCACCTGACCGCGCGCGCCCGTGTCCGCCTCCCCCGTCGCCGAGCTGGCCGACGTCCACAAGTCGTTCGGCGGGCAGCCGGCGCTGAACGGCCTCGACCTGACCGTGGCCGAGGGCGAGATCGTCGCCCTGCTGGGGCCGAACGGCGCCGGCAAGACCACCGCGATCGACATTCTGCTGGGCCTGCGCCGCCCCGACCGGGGCACGGCGCGGCTGTTCGGCGCCGATCCGCGACGGCCGGCGACGCGCCGCCGCATCGGCGCCACGCCGCAGGACACCGGCTTTCCGGAGAACCTGAGCGTGGCCGAGCTGGCCGGCTTCGTGCGCCGGCACTATCCGGCGCCGCGCCCGGCGGACGAGCTGTTGGACGATTTCGGTCTGACCGATCTCGCCACCCGGCAGGTCGGCGGCCTGAGCGGCGGCCAGCGCCGCCGGGTCGCCGTGGCGCTGGCCTTCGCCGGCAATCCGCGCGCGGTGTTCCTGGACGAGCCGACCACCGGCCTCGACGTCGCGGCCCGGCGGGCGCTCTGGGCCACCGCCGCGCGCTACGCCGCCGATGGCGGCACGCTGTTCCTGACCACGCATTATCTGGAAGAGGCCGAGGCGCTGGCCAGCCGCGTCGTGCTGATCGACCGGGGCGCGGTGGTGGCGGCCGGCAGCCTGCCCGAGATCAAGGCCGCGGTCGAGATCCGGCGCGTCGGCTATACCGGCCCGCCGGCGGCCGACCTGCCCGGCGTCGCGGGCCGGGAAACGGACGGCGCGCGGCAGACGCTCTGGTGCCGTGACGCCGACGCCACGGTCCGGGCGCTGGTCGCGGGCGGCACCGACTTCCGGGACCTGGAGGTCGCGCCGGTCAGCCTGGAGGAGGCCGTCACCATCCGGCTGCGCGGCGGGAACGCATGCGACTGATCGCGGCGCATATCCGGATCACGCTTCTGGGCCTGGTCCGCGCGCCGGCCTATTGGGTGCCGACGCTGCTGTTCCCGACCATGCTGTACCTGTTCTTCGGCGCCCGTATCGCGGCGTCGGACGCGGCCGGTTTCGCGCTCGCGTCCTGGAGCGTCTATGCCGTGCTCGGCGTCGCCTTCTACCAGTTCGGCGTCGGCGTGGCGCAGGACCGCGAAAGCCCCTGGGACGGCTATCTGCGCACCCTGCCGGCCGGCAGCCTGCCGCCGCTCGCGGCGCAGATCGCCGTCGCCATCCTGTTCGCCGTCGCCGCCGTGCTGGTTCTCTGGGTCACCGCCGGCCTGGTCGCCGGGATTAACCTGGATCCCGGCGCCCGTGTCCGGCTGGCCCTGGCGCTCGCCGTCGGCGCCGTGCCGTTCGCGCTGTTCGGCATCGCGCTCGGCTATCTCGTCTCGGCCAAGGCGGCAGTGCCGGTGGCCAACATGCTGTTCCTGCCGCTCGCCTTCGCCGGCGGGCTCTGGCTGCCGCCGTCGCAACTGCCCGAGATCGCGGCACGGGTTTCCACCTGGCTGCCGACCCGGCATTTCGGCGAGCTGGCCTGGGCCGCGGTCGCCGGCGCCCCGATTCCGGTCGGCAGCGGCCTGTGGCTGGCCGGCTATACCGCCGTCTTCGCCGCGCTCGCCGTCTGGGCCCGCCAGCGCGACCAGGGCCGCCGCTACGCCTGACCGAGGCCTCTCCCATCGCACGCCGGCGAACGTCACAAGCGCTCAACGGCGCTCGGATGAAAGCTTGGCCGATCATGCCCTACTGCGTCGCCAGCGTTCCGGCATTGGGAAAGAACAAGGCCTGTCCGTCGCGCTGGAAGGCGGCGATCGCCGCCTGTCCCGCCGGACCGGTCAGCCAGTCGATGAAGGCCTGGCCGTCGGCCGCCTTCACATGCGGGTGGCGGGCCGGGTTCACCAGAACCACGCCATAGGGGTTGAACAGGACGGGATCGCCCGCCAGCAGCAGCACCAGATCGCCCTTGTTGGCGAAGCTGGTCCAGGTGCCGCGGTCGGCCAGTGTGTAGGCATTCATGGCCGCCGCCGTGTTCAGCGTCGCGCCCATGCCGGTGCCCAGCTCTCGGTACCAGGTGCCGCTCGCCGCCCGCTGGTCGACGCCGGCCGCGTCCCACAGCGCCAGCTCGGCCTTGTGCGTGCCGCTGTCGTCGCCGCGCGAGGCGAACGGCGCCGCGGCCGCCGCGATCCGGGTCAGCGCCCCGGCCGCGTCCGTCAGGCCGCGGATGCCGGCCGGATCGGCCGCCGGCCCGACCAGCACGAAGTCGTTGTACATGACGTCGCGCCGGCCGACGCCGAGGCCGGCGGCGACGAAGGCCTCCTCCGACGGCCGGTGATGCACCAGCAGCACGTCGGCGTCGCCGTTGCCGGCCAGCCGGATGGCCTGGCCCGTGCCCACCGCGACGACGCGGACGGCAATGCCGCTCGCGGCCTCGAACCGCGGCAGCAGATGCGCGAACAGGCCGGAATTCTCGGTCGACGTGGTCGAGGCCAGCGTGATGTAACGGTCGCCGGCCGACGCCGCCGTGGTCAGGGCAACGGCCACGGTGATCGCGGCCGTGATCAGGTATCGTCGCATGTCTCCTCCTTTACCAGAACAGCCGGCCGGCCAGGAACGCCGCCGCCGCCTCGCTCGCCGGGGCGGCGAAGAAGTCGGCGGCCGGGGCGTGCTCGGCCACCCGGCCCCGCTGCAGAAAGACCACTTCGTCGGCCAGGCGCCGGGCCTGCGCCAGGTCATGGGTGGTCATGACGATCTTGGCGCCGCCGCCATGCATCTCGGCGACGATGGCCTCGACCGCGCCGGTGGCGCCGGGATCCAGGTTGGCGGTCGGCTCGTCCAGGAACAGCACGTCGGGTTCCAGCGCCCAGGCGCGCGCCAGCGCCAGCCGCTGCTGCTCGCCGCCCGAGAGCACGGCCGCCGGCCGTTCGGCCAGCGCGGCAAGGCCGGTGCGCGCCAGCACCCGGTCGATGCGCGCGGCCCGGACCGCCGCGGCATGCCCGTGCAGCCGCAGGCCGTAGGCAATGTTCGCCCGCACGCTGCGGCGCAGCATCACCGGCTTCTGGAACACCATGGCCTGGCGCCGCCGCGCCGACCCCGCCTCGGGTCCGGACCAGCGGACGCGGCCGGCGCTCGGCCCGATCAGGCCGTGGCAGAGCCGCAGCAGCAGGCTCTTGCCGGCGCCGTTCGGTCCCAGGATCACGGTCTTCGGGCCCGCCGCGATCGTCAGGCTGACATCGTCGATCAGAACCCGGCCGTCGCGGCGCAGCGAGACCCCGTCCAGCATCAGCGGCAGGATCGACATGGCCGGCCGGTCAGCCGCGCGGCGCGGTCGCGCCGCTCAACAGCGCGGCGAGCGCGTTCACGCCGACAGCGACCAGCACCAGCACGACGCCCAGCGCGAGCGCCAGCGACAGGTTGCCCTTGCTGGTCTCCAGGGCGATGGTCGTGGTCATCACCCGGGTCACGCGGTCGATATTGCCGCCAACGATGATCGCCGCGCCGACCTCGGCGACGGCGCGGCCGAAGCCGGCCATGACCACCGTCGTCAGGCCGAAGCGGGCGTCCCACAGCAGCGTCCAGACGATCTGCCGCGGCCGGGCGCCGAGCGAGCAGAGCTGCTCGCGGTAGCTTTCGTAGAGCGCCCGCAGCACCTGGTGCGACAGCGCCGCGATGATCGGCGTGATCAGCAGGCATTGCGCCAGGATCATCGCCGCCGGCGTGAACAGGATGCCGAGGAAGCCGAGCGGACCGGCGCGCGAGACCAGCAGGTAGACGGTCAGGCCGATGAACACGGCCGGGAGCGCCATCAGGCCGTTCAGCAGCACGATCGCGGCCCGGCGGCCCGGAAACCGGTAGACCGCGATCGCCGCGCCCAGCGGCAGGCCGATGGCGCCAGCGATGACGACGGCGCTCAGGCTGACATAGAGCGAGCGGCCGACGATGCCGGCGAGCTGCGGGTCGAGCGTGACGATCAGTCGCAGCGCCGTCAGGAAGGCAGCGGGAATATCGGTCATGGCACGGATATTGGCGCACGCGCCGGGTGAATGCACGCACCGGCGGTGGCCTGCCGGCATCGGCGCGCGATGGCCGACGCTTCGTGACGCGCCCTACCGGGCGCTCCTCAGAGCCTGTGAAGAAATGACTTCCGGCCCAAAGAAAGCCGTCATGCTGGCGCAGGCCAGCATCCAATGGCATCGCAATGTGTTCAACAACAACAAACATGGATTCTGGCCTTCGCCAGGATGACAACCCTGGGGGGCATCGGCGCGATTTCTTCACACACTCTCAGGGCGAGGTGGATGTTCGATATCGATTTCCCACCTTATCGGGCGGCGGCCGTGTCCCGCGCCATCTTGACGCCCTTGGGGACAGTCTCTCGGGTGTCCGGCATGCTAAGACAATGGCCGGACCTTCGCCGGGGAGACGACCGATGCCGGACGTGTGGGGGCGCCGCAGCGCGTTCAACGTGCAAAAGGTGCTGTGGCTGATCGACGAGCTTGCCCTGCCACACCGGCATATCGACGCTGGCGGCAGCTTCGGCGGCCTCGACGACCCGGCGTTCCGGGCCATGAACCCGCACGGCCGGGTGCCGGTGATCGACGACGGCGGCGTCGTGGTCTGGGAATCCCATTCGATCCTGCGCTATCTCGCCGCGCGCTACGGCGCCGGCGGGCTCTGGGCCGAGGACCCGGCCGAGCGCGCGGCGGCCGAGCGCTGGATGGACTGGACCTTGGCGACGCTGCAGCGCGATTTCATGGACCTGTTCTGGGGCTTCTACCGCACGCCCGCGGAACAGCGGGACCGGCCCATGATCGAACGGCGCACCGAACGCTGCGCCGCGCATTTCCGCCTGCTCGACGCGCATCTCGCGGACCGGGCCTATCTCGCCGGCGACCGCTTTACCATGGCCGACGTTCCTGCCGGCACCACCCTCTACCGCTATTTCGGGATCGACATCGCCCGGCCCGACGTGCCGCATGTCACGGCCTGGTACACCCGCCTTGCCGAGCGCCCGGCCTACCGGACCCATGTCATGCGGCCGTTCGACGAGCTCCACGGCCGCCTCGACTACTGAAGAACCCGCCACGAAAGGATCCGCCCATGCTGTTCATGACCATCGAGCGTTTCAAGAACCGCGACGCCAAGGCCGTCTACCGGCGCTTCCGGGAGCAGGGGCGCCAGGCGCCCGAGGGACTGACCTATGTCGGCAGTTGGATCGAGGCCAACTTCGACCGCTGCTTCCAGCTCATGGAATGCGACGACCCGCGCCTGCTGCAGCAATGGGCCGCGGCCTGGCAGGACCTGATCGAATTCGAGTTCGTGCCCGTGGTGCCCAGCAAGGAAACCTCGGACGCGATCACGCCCATGCTGTAAGCTGGCCGGCAGTTCATGCGTCGAAGGCAATTGCCCGGCGCACCCTCGGGAGTGGCCTTTCGATGGACGATCCCGGCCTGACAATCCGCACGCTTGCCCTGCCGCTGGCGCTGCTGCTGATGGCGTTCGAAGCCGCTTGGCTGCTGCGCGTGCGGCAGCGGACCTATCCCTGGCGCGAGGCCGCGGCCTCGTTCGCCATCGCCATCGGCAACCGGCTGGCCCAGGCCGCCGCGCCGCTGCTGCTGGCGCCGGTCTACCTGCTGGCCTGGACCTTCCGGATCGACACCGTGCCGCTCGACACCTGGTGGGGCCTCGCCGCGCTGTTCCTGGCCGTGGAGTTCGCCTATTACTGGATGCACCGCCTGAGCCACGAATGCCGCTGGCTCTGGGCCACCCATGCCGTGCACCACTCGCCACGGCACCTGAACCTGACCGCGGCCTACCGGCTCGGCTGGACCAACCTGGTCTCCGGCCAGTGGCTGTTCTGGCTGCCGCTGGTGATCGTCGGCTTCCATCCCGCCGCCGTGTTCATGATGCTGGGCCTGAACCTGCTCTATCAGTTCTGGCTGCACACCGAGCTGGTGCCGCGGCTCGGGCCGCTGGAATGGCTGCTCAACACGCCGTCGCACCATCGCGTCCACCACGCCACCAACCCGGCCTATCTGGACCGCAATTACGGCGGCGTGCTGATCGTCTTCGACCGGCTGTTCGGCAGCTTCGCGGCCGAGCGCCCGGACATGCCCTGCCGCTACGGCCTGGTGCGCCAGATCGACAGCCACAATCCGTTCGTGATCGCCTTCGGCGAATGGCGCGGCATCCTGCGCGACCTGCGCGCCGCCGGCGGCTGGCGCGACCGTCTCGGCTTTGCCTTCGGCCCCCCGGGCTGGAGCCCGGACGGCAGCCGCGAGACCACGGCGTCGATCCGCGCCCGCGCCGACAAACTAAAAGTCTAGCGTTTCACGCCGAGCGTCATGCCATCGCCGACCGGGATCAGCGACAGGTCGACGCGGTCGTCATGGTGGACCCGCCGGTTGAAGGCGCGGGCGGCATGCGTGTTCCCGATCAGCTCGTCGCGCACCTCGGGCGACCGGTCGCCGAACACGTCGGCGAGGCGCGCGTCGTCGAAGCCCGGTCCGACCGTGCCCTGGAACAGGGTGTTGTCGGCGATGATCAGGCCGCCGGTCCTGAGCAGCGTCAGCCCGCGCTCCCAATAGTCCGGATAGGCCGGCTTGTCGGCGTCGATGAAGACCAGGTCGAAGCTGCCGCCCTCGCCGTTGGCGATCATCGCGTCCATCGACTCGGCCGCCGGCGCGATGCGCAGGTCGACCTTATGGGCGACGCCGGCCTTGTCCCAGTATGTCCGCGCCAGCGCCGTGTAGTCCTCGGAGATGTCGAGCGCGACCAGCCGGCCGTCGTCGGGCAGCGCCAGCGCCATCGACAGCGAGGAATAGCCGGTGAACACACCGACCTCCAGGATCCGGCGCGCGCCGAGCGCCTTCACCAGCACGCCCATGAACTGGCCCTGCATGGGCGAGACCTGCATGCCGCGCCGCGGGTTGGCCCGGGTTTCCTCGCGCAAGGCCGCCAGTACCGGCGGCTCGCGTCCCGACACGGCCCACAGATAGCTCTCCAGCTCCGCGTCCATGCGGATCGTCTGCGTGCTCATGCCGGCGCGCCTAGGGCCGGGGCCCGAACGGCGCGTTCAGCAGCAACTTGTTCTGCTGCTTCTGCACCAGCGGCCGGAGCTTGCCGGCGAAGGCCATGAAGGCGTCGTCGCCGAACACGGCCGCCCAGTGCGCCCGGCGGTCGGCATCGTCCTCGAACCGCCAGAGATGCACGATCTGGTTCATGGCGCCGACATCGCCGGTGAAATAGCCGATCAGCTTGTCGCCGTATTTCTCCAGCGCCGGCCAGCCCTCGTCGCGGTAGAGCGCCACCGCTTCGGCCAGCTTGCCGACGTAAAGGTCATAGGTCCTGAGCTCGTAGATCGCCACGTTTCCCTCCCCGTTCGCGATAACCCGGATAGATCCCGATCGCGGCCATGGTGGCATGCCGGCGGCCGCCGCGCCAACCGGCCGCGGTCCCATGCATTTCCTTTCAACGCCTATGCGGATTTCGGCAATTTCGGTTCTTGCCGCCACACTCAACTATGGCCCGGACACCCGTGGTGACAAGGATGTTGCGATGCCGATATCGGCCCTGAAGCCGGCACCCGTCCATGGGACGAGCCGTCTCGACGCGGCCGCCATGCGCGCCGAGAGCGACGGCGCCGGCACGAGCCTGGCACGGCTGATCTTCGCCGCCGGCAAGGGGGACGTCGCGGCGCAGCTCGTCCTGGGCCTGCGCTACCTGACCGGCGACGGCCCGGCCCGGGACCCGCGGCATGCCGTGCATTGGTTCCGCCGGGCGGCCGAGCGAAACGAGCCGCGCGCGCAGTACTGGCTGGCACGCTGCCACCTGACCGGCGACGGCGTCCGGCAAAGCCACGGCCGGGCCTATTTCTGGTCCCGCCTGGCCTGTGCCAACGGTCAGGCCGACAGCGGCAGCATCGCCGCCGGCGCCGGCCAGCATCTGACCCCGGAAGAGCGCCGCTGGATCGAGGCTCAGGTCCGCGCCCTCACGGACCGACGCGGCGCGCGCTAGCCGTCCGGTCGCGAAGACCGTTGCCGGCCCGCGCCCCGGTTCCGGCGGGGCCGCGCCGCGATGTCGACGTGGCCCCGTCAATGCACCGGCAAACGTGATAGTCTGACACCGGCCGCTTGGGGGCGGGCAAGGCCGCGTCGGTTTGCGTTGGGGGTCTTCGGCAACGAGGGATAGCCGAATGAACGAGCCGCCGATCGAGCTGATGGCGCTGCCGGCATCGGCGCGGGTCGATCCGCTGATCCAGGCCTTCGCCGACTACTGGTGGTCGAAGCGGACGCGGCACGGGACGGTACCGGACCGGGCCGATCTCGATCCACTGGTCGAGGTCCCGCAGCTCGTGCCGCACATCTTCCTGCTGGACGTGCTCGACGGCGGCGCCGATTTCCGCGTCCGCCTGATCGGCACCCGGATCGTTTCCCATTACGGTCGCGACTCGACCGGCCGGCGGATTTCGGAGATGACCTCGGGCATCTATCTCGAGGCGATCGTCCGCCTGTTCCGCGACACCATGCGCGCCCGCCAGCCGGTCTATTCCGTCACCAACTACCTGCACCCGGAACGCGACCACCTGCTGGTCGAGCGCCTGAACCTGCCGCTGCGCCATGGCGGCACGGCGGTCGCCATGCTGGCGGTGATGCAGCGCTTCCACACCGCGCACCACGACATCCATTTCGGCGACGTTGTCGACCGCCTCTCCGCCGATGCCGCCGGCTTCGACTTCAACCGCTACCGCCTGCCGCCCAGTGGCGGGGCGGCCGGGACATGAGGGTGGTCGGCGCCGGGCCGCGGAGCGATGACTTTGCGTCCTTTCCCGCGCGGCAGCAAAAAAGGATGTTTAACCACGGAGGCACGGAAGCACGGAAGCACGGAGAACCAACAAACTGTTGGCGAGAAGCGCCGTTAAAACTTTGTGTCTCCGTGGTAAGAATCGAGCCGTGCGGAGCGTTCCGATGCGTGGCGAATTCGAACCTCGAGTTCTCGATCGATGTAACGGGTACAGGCCGCCGCGTCAGGTCAGCGCGAAGCCGGTGTAGCCGTCGGCGGCGACCGCGTCGCAGGTCTCGCGGTATTTCGGCGCGCCGCCGGCATAGGCCATGAAGGTCCGCGTCCGCCGGCCGGGGACGTTGCGGTTGATGCCGGTCATCCAGGAATCCGCCTTCATCAGCAGCATGCGCGCCGCCGTCTCGTGCACATGGGCCGTCCAGGTGTCCTCGGCCGCGACCGTCGCCTCGACCCGCGTCAGGTCGCGCGCCCGCATGTGCCGCATGAGGTCGGTCACCCATTCGACGTTCTGCTCGATGCACCGGGGTATGTTGCAGAAGGTGGCCGCGTTGTGCGGCCCGACCAGCGTCAGCAGGTTCGGAAAGCCGGCGATCTGCAGGCCCAGATAGGTGCGCGGGCCGTCCACCCACTTGTCCTTCAGTTTCCGGCCGCCACGGCCGGTGATGTCGATACGGTCGAACGCGCCGGTGATGGCGTCGAAGCCGGTGGCGTAGACGATCATGTCGAAGTCGAAATCGGCGTCGGACGTTTTGATCCCGGCCGGCGTGATCCGCTCGATCGGCGTCTCGCGAACATCGACCAGGCGCACGTTCGGCTGGTTGAAGACCTCGTAATAACCGCTTTCCAGCGGCACGCGGCGCGTGCCGAAGCCGTGATTGGTCGGGATCAGCTTCTCGGCCAGGGCCGGATCGTTGACGCGCGCGCGGATCTTCCGCGTCATGAATTCGGTAATGGTGGCGTTCGCGTCCTCGTCGATCAGCAGGTCGCGGAAGTTGCCCATCCAGATGCCGAAACCCGGCGCGTCGTAGAGCTTCTGAAACGTCGCCTCGCGCTCCTCGTCCGAGACCTCCAGCGCGTTGCGCGGATCGGCGGCGTGAATGAAGCACCCGAACGAGTTCCGGCACTGCTCGAAGATCTCGGGATAGCTGGCGTGGATCTCGGCCTGCGTCTTCGCGTCGATCGGGCCGTTGTGCAGCGGCGCGCACCAGTTCGGCGTGCGCTGAAACACGGTCAGGTGGCCGACGGTCTTGGCGATCTCGGTGATCGCCTGCACGCCCGTCGCCCCGGTGCCGATCACGGCGACCCGCTTGCCGTCGAAGCTCACCGGCTCGTGCGGCCACAGGCCGGTGTGATAGGCCTCGCCGCGGAAGTCGCCGACGCCCGGAATCACCGGCATGGTCGGCGCCGACAGCGGCCCGATGGCGGTGATCAGAAAGCGGCAGCGCGCGCGGCGACCATCGGTGAACGCCAGTTCCCACGCGTTGGCGTCTTCATCATAGGCCGCCGCCGCGACCCGGCTGTCGAAGGTGATGTCACGGCGCAGATCCAGCTTGTCGGCGACGTAATTGCAGTAGCGCAAGGTCTCCGGCTGCGCCGAGAAATGCTCCGACCAGTCCCAGCCGTCGAGCAGCGCCTGCGAGAACGAGAACCCGTATGTCCAGCTCTCGGAATCGAACCGCGCCCCCGGATACCGGTTCCAGTACCACGTCCCCCCGACCCCGTCGCCGGCCTCGAACACCCGCACGGACAGGCCGAGCTCGCGCAGCCTGTGAAGCTGGTACATCCCCGACAGCCCGGCGCCGATGATGATGGCTTCGTAGTACGTATCCGCTTGGCCGTCCGTCCGGCGCTGTCTTTCGGCGGCAGCCACAACGCTCATCTCCGTCCTCCCGTCATTACACCAATCAGGCTATCAGCCACCACAGTGTATCGACAGTGCCGCTGACCATCGGCATAGTCGCCAGTGTCAGCAGGCTCGTGGCCTGTTGCACTTTTGTTCAACGCGTCACATTATGCCGTGATTGACTCCGAGCCGAGGTAGCTATGCAGTTTGACCGCGATAAGTTCAAGTCGGCGGTCCATTACATCTGCAGTTTGATGGACCCGTCCGAGCTCGGTGCCGTGAAGCTTCACAAGACCCTCTACTTTTCCGACATGCTCTTTTACGCAAAATCGGGCGGGGCGATCACGGGCGCCAGATACTGCAAACAGAGATTCGGCCCGGTCGCACCTTATCTGTGGACCGCATTGACGGAACTTGAGTCGGAAGGCGCGGTGGAACAGCACGAGGTGGATTTCTACGGCTTCCGCAAGAAGGCGTTCATCGTCAAATCAGCACCCGACGTCTCCCGGCTGTCACAGGAGGAAAAGCAATTTATCGACAGTGTCGCCCAGTTTGTGTGCCGAGCGCATACGGCGAGAGAGATCAGCGAATTGACGCACAACGCCGTCTGGGAAGCCGCTGAGATGGGAGAGGAATTTCCCTACTATACCGCATTGGGTTTGTTTCCCGCGGAAGTCGATGAAGAAGATATCGCCTGGGGCATAGCGGAGGCGGAAAAGATTGACGAGCAGGGACCGAAGCCCCGGTAAGTACATAATTCGTTACTCGGAGCTCTTCACCGCTGCTCGCGAGAAATACCAAGCTCGGTATCCGAGGCTGAACGACGCGATCAGCAACGCCGAACTGGAGATATCGAGGATGCCGGATTTCTCCGGCATGCCTTGTCCTGCGCGTCCCTCTCAACATTTTTATGTCAAGACGACCCCAACCTTACGGGATTTACCCAAGTTCCGGATCTTATATCAAGTCGGCCTTATGGAAGTAATGATGTGGTCGTTGTCTTCCGCAGAGAAAGAAGACAACTAGATTTTGGGCAACGTGCAGTCACCTGTATCACCGAGGTGACGTGGTGTTCACGCTATCCCCAGCACCATGAACACGCTGTTTGGGTCTTCGCGATAGTCGGCGAAGGGGGCGCAGTAGGTGAAGCCGAAGCGTCCGTAGAGGGCGCGGGCCGGGGCGAAGGCGGCCATGGAGCCGGTCTCGAGGCTGAGACGGCGGTAGCCGCGGACGCGGGCGGTGTCGACGATGTGGGTCAGGATCCGCGCGGCGACGCCGCGGCCGCGATGGGCAGCCGAGGTATGCATGGACTTGATCTCGCCATGGCCCGGATCGATCGCCTTCAGCGCGCCGCAGCCGAGCAGATCCGGGCCGTCCCAGGCGCACCAGAAGGTCACATCCGCCGCGCGCAGGCCGTCCAGGTCCAGCGCGTGCCGGCTCTCGGGCGGCGACTGGTCGGCCATCTGGTCGAGATGCGCCCGTAGCAGCGCCGCGATCTCCGGCCCCCGCAAATCGTCCTCGCGAATCGCGATCTGCATGGCGTGTCCTTTCCTTACGCAACAACAAAGGGGAAGTTTAACCACGGAGGCACGGAGAACACAGAGAACCAAGGGTTTATTGGCGCGAAGCGCCGAAAACAATCCTCGGTGCCTCAGTGCCTCTGTGGTTCTTTCAACTTTTTAGAGAAACAACTCTATTACACAGCAATAGAAAGTTGTTTATTTGCATCGTTGTGGTTCATCCTGCTGCCGTGGCGCGCGCTGTCCGATGCCGCCGGTTTCACCACAGAGGCACAGAGACGCAGAGAAGCAAGAACTTGCTGGCGCGAAGCGCCGGAAACAAACTTCCGTGCCTCCGTGGTTCTTTCAACCTTCCGGCGCGGGAGTCGCATGGCGCGGGCGCCGCCGACCGGCCGCCAAATTCAGTCCCCGGTCTGGCATTCGCAGGCCGATTGACTACTATAGCCGCGACGAGAACGGTGGGGCCGTGGCGGGCCGGCACACGGCCGCGACAAGCCACCGCGACCACACTGAGGGCAAGCGAATCGAGCGCACAAGGGAGTAGTGCCATGACCGTCAACAAATCCAACATCACCCGACGCGCGGCACTTGCCGGCGGCGTGGCGGTCGCCGCCGCGCCGGCGGTGATCGGCCGGGCCCAGGCCGCCGAGAGCGTCACCTGGAAAGTGCAGTCGCACTGGCCGAAGGCGTCCGCCTCCTACGGCGACAGCCTGGCCGTGATCGCCAGGGAGCTGGAAGAGGTCACCGAGGGCCGTTTCAAGCTGGAACTGCACGGCGCCGGCGAGTTCGCCAAGGGCGCCGAGATCTTCAACATCGTCCGCCGCGGCGTCGTCGAGATGGGCACCATCTCGCCGGGCTACATCCTGGGCGAGGCCTCGACCGCCGGTTTGGCCTTCGGCGTGCCGGGCACGCTGCGCGAGCCGTGGGAGTTCGCGCATTTCCTCAAGAACATGGGCCTGGAGGCCATGTTCAACGAGGACCTGGCCAAGCATGGCGTCGTCAGCCGGGCCGAGAAGGTCTATCCGACCGAGCTGGTGCTGACCAAGCCCGTCAACTCGCTGGACGACTTCTCGAAGCTGAAGCTGCGCTCGTCGGGCTCGTATCTCAAGTATCTCGAGGCCGCCGGCGGCTCGCCGCAATACATCGCCGGGCCCGAGCTCTATCAGAGCCTGGCCAGCGGTGTCGTCGACGGCGCGCACTGGGGCGCGGCGCAGGGCGCGAAGTCCATGAGCCTGTGGGAAGTCGCCAAGTTCCACATGAAGCCGACCATGGGGCTGGCCATGGACACGCTGATCATGAACCAGAGCGCGGTCGACGCCCTGCCCGACGACCTGCGCAAGGAGTTCTTCCATCTCGTCGACATGCGCTTCTGGAAGCGCAACGCCGAGTACCAGTTCAAGGAGCGGGTCGCGCTGTCGTCCGGTGTGGCCGAGCAGAACGTCACCGTCGCGCAGTTCCCCGACGCGGTGCTGGCGAAGTTCGCCGAGGCCTCGGGCGCGATCCTGAAGGAAGAGCGCGCCAAGGGCGGCAATGCCGAGAAGGCGACCGACATGCTGGTCGGCTTCCTGAAGGACCTGGGCTACGCCTGACGCGGGCCTGTCCGGCCGGCTCGTAACCCCCTGCCAGCCCGGGCCCCGCCACCGCCGGCGGGTCCCGGGCAGCGGCGCCGGGCGGCCGTCGGCCGTGGCCGGCGCCCGTCCCTGAACGGCGATCGGGAGACCCCATGGGCGCCATCACCTCATTCGCGCGCGCGGTGACCAGCGTGAACGCCTGGATCGGGCGCGTCGTCAGCTACGTCGTGCTGATCCTGTTCGTCCTGCTGCTGGGCGACGTGATCATGCGCTATCTGACCGAGAGCCCGATCTCCTGGTCGGCCCAGGCGTCCAAGCTGATCTTCGGCGTCTACGCCATCATCGGCGGCGGCTATCTGCTGGCCCGGCGCGACCATGTGAACGTCGACCTGTTCTACGGTAACTTCTCGCGGCGCAAGAAGGCCATCGTCGATATCGCCACGTCGTTCCTGTTCTTCCTGTTTCTGATCATTCTGCTGAAGGAAAGCTACTCGCTCGCCTACGACAGCGTTTCCCGGCTCGAGGTCAGCTACGAGACCACCTGGCGGCCGTGGATCTGGCCGTCGAAATCGATGATCGTCGTCGCCGCGGCGCTCCTGTTCCTGCAGGGCGTCGTCAAGCTGATCGCCGACATCATGATTGTCATGGGGCTGGAGGTGGACGAAAGCGCCTACGGCCCGCTGCGCGACGGCGAGTCCGACGAGAAGGAAAGCGTCTGATGTACGAGTCCATCTCGATCGGCGTTTTGACGGTTTTATTCTTCGGCCTGCTGTTCGGCTTCATCATGCTGGGCGTGGCGCTGACCTTCGTGCTCGGCGGCCTGTCCGTGATCTTCCTCTACTTCGAGAAAGGTCCCGTCGCTTTTTATCTCATCGCCTCGAAGATGTGGGACCTGATGGAGACGTCGTCGCTGATCGCGATCCCGCTCTACGTCTTCATGGCCATGCTGTTGGAGCGCAGCGGCGTCGCCCACGACCTCTACCGCATGATGCATCTCTGGTGGGGCGGCATCCGCGGCGGCCTCGCCATCGGCACGGTCGCCATCTGCACCATCTTCGCCGCCATGTCCGGCATCTCAGGCGCCGCCGTCGTCACCATGGGCACCATCGCCCTGCCGCAGATGCTTGCGCGCGGCTACGACAAGCGCCTGGCGCTCGGCGCGATCAACGCCGGCGGCGGCTGGGGCATTCTCATTCCGCCGTCGATCCTGATGGTGCTCTACGCGCTCATCACCGAGGTCTCGGTCGGCAAGCTGTTCGCCGCCGGCGTCGGCCCGGGCCTGCTGCTGTTCGTGCTGGTCTCGATCTATATCGGCGTGCGCTGCTGGTTCCAGCCGCAGCTCGGGCCGGCGCTGCCGGCCGACGAGCGCGCCGACTGGGGCGAAAAGCTGAATGCGCTGAAGTCGGTGGTCCTGCCGATCTTCATCATCTTCATCGTGCTGGGCGCGATCTTCGGCGGCTTCGCCACCGTCACCGAGGCCGCCGCCGTCGGCGTCTTCGGCGCGCTGGTCGCCAGCGCCGTCAATCGCAAGCTGTCCTGGCCCGTGATCTCGGAGGCGGCGTTGCGCACCTTCCGCCTGACGACGATCATCACCTGGATCGTCTTCGCCGCGCACGCCTATTCCACGGCCTACACGGCCATGGGCGCGGAAGCCTTCATCACCGGCCTGACCGAGCAGATCCCCGGCGGCAAGTGGGGCGCGCTCGGCTTCATGATGCTGGTGCTGTTCGTGCTCGGCATGGTGCTCGATCCGGTCGGCATCATGCTGATCACGCTCCCGGTATTCCTGCCGCTGGTGGCGAGCCACGGCTTCGACCCGATCTGGTTCGGCATCCTGTTCGTGGTGATGATGGAGATCAGCTACATGACGCCGCCGTTCGGCTTCAACCTGTTCTACCTCCGATCCGTCGCGCCGCCGGACGTCACCATGAAGGACATCTACTGGTCCGTCGGCCCCTACACCATCGTCGAGCTGATGGGCCTGTTCCTCATCGTCCTCTTCCCCGCCATCGCCCTCTGGCTCCCGAACTACCTGTTCCAGGTGAATTAGCCCCGTCACGGTCTTCGGACACGCGGCCCGACAAACGCCAACTGACCGTAGCCGTAGCGGCGGAAGAGGACGTGAAGGTATCGCCGAATGCGTGCCCCTTCGTCATGCCGGCGGAGGAACGCGTGAAGAAATTGCTTGCGCCGCAAAAGAAGCCGTCATGCTGGCCCCCGGCCTGCCCCGGTGCAGACCGGGGGCCAGCATCCAGCGGCGTAACCGGGGCAAAAGACCGGGCGGTTTGTCATTCATCCCGGACCACGGTCATGCCGGCCCGCGCGGCCGTGAAGAAAGCGCCGAAGGCCCGCCCCAATTGTCATGCCGGCGGAGGCCGGCATCCATGGGACTGGCCGCCCGTGGAACGGCAATGTCTTCTGGTTCCCGGCATTGGCGACGGTCGTTTGCCATGGTCATACCGGCTGAGCCTGCCCCAGCGCAGGCCGGGTGCCGCCATGCATGGGCACCCGACCGCCGGCGCGGCGCTTGCCCCGCGAAGCCCATGGATGCCGGCCTCCGCCGACATGACGACGGGGTGATTGCTTCGCACGGGAAATCAATAGGGACAATCCCTAATAGATGAGGGAATCCCAACGAAAACGAATCCGAATATGCTCGGGCTTTTGCTCCGGTTGCGCTGCTGGATCCTGGCCCCCGGCCTACGCCGGGGCAGGCTCCGCCAGGATGACAATTTGGGTGGAGTTGGCGCGATTTCTTCACACATTCCTGCGCCGGCATGAGGAAGGTGAGTGAGCTTTCGACGCTTTTTTCGGTCTGCCGCGCCGAAGGTCGCTCAGTCGTACACCGCCACGCAGCGGACCTCGATGCTCCAGCGGTCAGGGGCGTCCGCCGGCGTGGCCGGGTCGGCGAAGGCGCTGTGGAAGCTGAAGGTGCAGGGCGCGTCCGTGTTCATCGCGTCCGCCTGCGCGCCCTTCGAGCGCGCCAGCTCGCCATGCGAATCCCACTGCTTGATCAGCAGCGCCTCGTCGCGGGTCAGCCCCGGATAGAAGTACCACTGGTGCTCGTCGGCATGCCTGGCGAAATAGTTCTCGCCGATGCGGTCGCTGTAATGGATCTCGAACACGACCAGGTCGTCGGGCCGCACGCTCGCCGCGTCGCAGAGCGCCAGCGGATGCGTCGCCACCGGTTCGGTCGCGATGTTGCGCCAGACATTGATGATCGCGAAGCGGCCGGCGGCGATCGCCCGCTCGACCGCCGGCCCGTCGAGCAGCGTCTCGCCCTCGGCCAGCATCGTCCGATAGGTGTCGTTGACGGCCGGCGGCTTCGTCAAGTCGCGCAGACGCCGCGGGGCGCTGGTCAGGGTGTAGTCGCCATGCACCAGATGCGCCGGCCCCTGCACCTGCTGGCCACCGGCGATGCGGCGCCTGCTCTTATTGCCCGAGGCCGAGCGGACATTGTGGTCGAAGGCCGCGGCCATGCTGGCGCCGCTCGCCTCGCGCACGATCTCGACGCATTGCGGATAGTAGCTGCGCACCACCTGCTCATGGTCGAAGAAATCGAGATCCGGGTCCGCGAGCGGCCGGGGCAGCATCTCGAAGCCGTTGTCCCGCAGCGTGCGCCGCGCGGGTCCCGCCTCCAGGCGCCGCGCGTCGTGGACCGGAATGTCGCGGGACTCCAGGTCGACGCCGACGAATTCATCGTCGCTGCCGTCCGCGTCGCGCCGCGTATAGACCTTGCCATTACGGTAGAGCGAGGGCGCGACCGACGGTGTCAGGTATCTGAAGGAACCGGTCCTGACGTCGTCGGCCGCCATGGTCGCCGCCGTTCCCGTTGCCGCCTGCATCGTCCCACCCGCTCCCTCGTCCGTTCCGGCCGTGCCGCCGCGCCATCATCATGACCCGGACCATGCCACGCTGTCGACAGGACGGGCCGGGCTATAGTTCCCCCTTTCGCCGTCCGCCGGGATCGAGGAGAACAGCATGCCGAACGGAACGCCCGTCCGCCTCGCCGTCGTCGGCGCCGGTCCGATCGGCCGGCGGCACCTCGACGCCATCGCCGCCGCCCCGGCCTGCCAGGCCGTCGCCGTGGTCGATCCCGCGCCAGACGGCGCGCGGGCCGCGGCCGATCGCGGCCTGCCGCACTATCGGGACCTGGAGCCGATGCTGGACGCGGTCGCGCCCGATGGCGTGATCGTCGCGACGCCGAACGCACTGCACGTGCCGCTGGCGCGCGTCTGCATCGATCGGGGTATCGCGACGCTGGTCGAAAAGCCCGTCGCCGACAGCCTGGCGGCGGCACGGTCGCTCGCCGATGCCGCGGACGCGGCCCGCGTGCCGGTGCTGGTCGGTCACCACCGCCGGCATAACCCCATTCTGCAAAAAGCCCACGAGGTCGTGCGGTCGGGCGCGCTCGGATCGCTGGTCGCGGTCTCGGCCGTCTGGCTCGCGCGCAAGCCCGACGCCTATTTCGACACCGCCTGGCGGCGCGCGGCCGGCGGCGGTCCGGTGCTGATCAACCTGATCCACGACATCGACAGCCTGCGCTTCATCGTCGGCGAGATCGCCGCGGTCCAGAGCATGACGTCGAACGCCCGGCGCGGCTTCGCCGTCGAGGACACGGCGGCCCTGCTGCTGCGCTTCCGGGACGGCGCGCTGGCCACGGTGATGCTGTCCGACAGCGCGGCGTCGCCCTGGGCCTGGGAACTGACCGCCGGCGAGCGCACGTCCTACGACTTCCCGCATACCGGCCAGGACTGCTACCTCTTCGCCGGCAGCGCGGCATCGCTGGCGGTGCCGTCGCTGCGCCTCTGGCGGCCTGACGGTGCACCGCACTGGCAGTCGCCGCTCGGTGAGGAATCCCTCGCGGTCCCGGCCGCCGATCCCATCGACGCCCAGATCGCCCACTTCGCCGCCGTCATCCGCGGCCGGGCCGAACCGCTGATCACCGCCCGCGACGCCGCCCGCACGCTCGAGGCGACGCTCGCCGTCACCCAATCGGCCGCCACCGGCCGCGAGGTCCCGCTGTCGGCCGACCGGCCGGGAGCGTAGAGCCCGGCCGTCAGGCCGGCGCCGCCGCGCGCCGGTCGAGCCACAGTACGAGAAGCGCGGCGGCAAGGCCGAGGACCGACGCCAGCAGCATCAGGCCCAAGAGCGCATGGGCGGCGTTCGCCTCGGTCAGGACGATGCCGGTGAGCGCCGACATCGCGGCGCCGCCCGCCACGGTCAGCGCGCCCGAGAGGCCCGAGGCGCTGCCCGCCAGGTCCGGGCGCACCGACATGGCGCCGGCGTTGCTGCTGGGCATGGTCAGGCCGTTGCCGACGCCGACGCAGATGCAGGCGCCGAACAGCGTCACCACGTGCACGACGCCCGCCAGCAGCGCGATCAACCCCAGCGTCAGGCCGCCGCAGGCGACGAGGCGCCCCACGATCATCATGGTGGTCAGCGCCCGCCCGCCGGCGAAGCGTCCGGCAAGGAAACTGCCGAAGACGAAGCCGGCGGTGATCGAGCCCATGCCGATCCCGAGCGTCGCGGGGCCGATGTCGAACAGCACCGCCGCCACCAGCGGGATGCCGCTGATGAAGACATAGAAGGCGCCCACCGAAAACCCCATGCACAGCGCATAGCCCCAGAACCGCCCCGAGCGGAACAGCGCCGGATAGCTGCGGAACTGCTGCCGGAAGGTCGCCGACGGCGTCCTGTTGGTCTCGCCGAGATCGACCCAGCAGAGCGCGAAAACGGCGACGCCGAAGCCGAGGAACGCCCAGAAGCTGGCGCGCCAGCCGAAGAGCTGATCCAGCGCGCCGCCGAACATCGGCCCCAGCATCGGCGCCAGCGCCCAGGCCATCGCCAGATAGCCCATCAGGCTGGCCGCTTCCCGCGCGCCCACCTGATCCCGGATCACCGCGCGCGACACGGCAAAGCCCGAGGCGATCGCGGCCTGCAGCATGCGGAACGCGAGGAAGGTCCAGACGTCGGTCGCCAGCAGACAGCCGAGCGAGGCCAGGCTGAACAGCGCCAGCCCCGCCAGGATCACCGGCCGCCGCCCGAACCGGTCCGACAGCGGCCCCAGGACGAGCTGCAGCACCGCCATCGCCAGGGCGTAGCCGGCGATCGACAGGTTCACCAGCGCATAGTCGGCCTCGAACGTCGCCGCGATGTTCGTCAGCGACGGCAGGAACATGTTCAGCGATACCACCGACAGGCCGCTCAGCAGAATGAGCGTGAACAATGTCGGCGGCGTCGTGGCGTAGGGCGGCATCTGACGTCATCCGCCGGCAGGCCCGGCGGCCTCTCAAAAAAGGCATAAAAAAAGCCCCCGAAAGGTTCGGAGGCGCGAAGGAGTCGGTCTGGAGCCCGTTACCGGTCCAAGCGCCAATCTCCTGCCGTTACGATGGTCGTGATCATGTCGAGGCGTTCCCGCGATTTCCGCCCGCACGCTAGGCGCGATCGCCGCTGTCGTCAACCGCGCCGTTCGCCGGGCCCGCCAGCGTCCAGACCGTCATCTTCGTGTCGAGGCCGCGGATCGCCTGGGGATCGTGCCGGGTCAGATCGGCGGTGGCTTGATCGTCGCCGCCGGCTTCGTGGCGCGCGCGGTCGAGCAGGTCGTCCGTGGCGGCCAGCTCGACCGAGAGCCGCCGGGTCAGGGCCTCGACGCGGCTGGCGACGTTCACCGTGTTGCCGATCACCGCGAACTCCAGCCGGTTCGCGCCGATGTCGCCCAAGACAGCGGGGCCGTAATGCAGGCCGAAGCCGGCCCGGATCGGCGGCTCGCCCGCCGCCGCCCGCTCGGCGTTCCACGCCGCCATCGACCGGATCATCGCCCGGGCGCAGCGCAGCGCGTTCAGCGCGTCGGAAGCGCTGGCGACCGGCGTGCCGAAGGTCGCCATCAGCCCATCGCCCAGATACTTGTCGAGCGTGCCGTTATGCTGGAAGACTTGGTCCTCCATGCGCTGATGGAACTGCCGCAGCGTCGCGATCACGTCCCGCGGCGGCCGGTCGGCGGCATAGCGAGTGAAGCCGACGATGTCGACGAACAGCACGGCGATATCCTGGGTCCGGATCTGCTTCAGCGGCTCGTCGTTGTGCGACAGCTCCTCGACCACGTTCGGCGAGAAGTAGCGCGCCAGGTTCTCCCGCTCGCGTTCCAGCGCCGCGTGGCCCAGCAGCAGGCGATTGTAGCGGCGGACCGACAGGGCCAGCGTCGCCGCCACGATCAGGAACACGACGACCTCCTGTGTCCGCATGTAGAACAGCAGGTTGTTGGGGTTCAGCAATGCCGCCAGCTCGGGATCGGCGCCGAACGCCGCCTCGGCGGCGGCCGTGAGCGCCTCGTTCTCGACCGATACGGCCCAGACCACGGCAAGCGCCAGCAGCCAGATGCCGGCGGTCCAGACCCCCATCGCCATGACGGTGCGCCAGGAATAGGCGAGCACGGCGAAGGCCAGCAGCACGTAGAAATACCGGAAGGCGTCGGAGCGGTACTCCATGGCCAGCGGCCAGTCGGTGACGCCGAGCGGGTTCGGCACGACGATGGCGACGGTCATGATCGCCAGGTCGCAGAACATCAGCAGCAGCTCGGCGCGCGACCGGCCGACGCGGGCGACCCGCAACTGCGCCCAGCCGATCAAGGCGAGCGCCAGCACCAGCGCTTCGTAGTAAAGGACCTCGGGTCTGGGATCGACCAGCGGCAGCATGACGGCGATCACCGCCATGGCGCCCCAGCGCGCCCGGACGGCGAGCGCCACGCCCTCGCGCTTATGCCGTTCGAGCGCGGCTTCGGCGAACCGGTTGTCGGCGGCTTCCCCGCGCCGCCGGTCGCCGGCCCGATCCTCGGTTGCGGTCGGCATCACGTCCCTCCGTCATGATCCACGCTTGACGCGGACCATGACGGATTCGCGCATCACGGGCCAGTCCGCCTTTCCCACCGCCACCACGGTCTGCGTCGCGCTGCTTGCCCGACCCGTCCTCCGCAGCAGCGGCGCTGCCGCTGCGGAGGGTGGATGCACCACATCGCGCCGCGCAGCGCGCCCGCCCTGTCGGCGGCACGGCGCCGCGCAGACCATGGTGGCGGGAAGAAAGGCGGGCTACGCCGGCATTTCGGTGTTCGTGCCGGCGGCGATGTCGAAGACGTCGCCCGAGATATAGGCGGCGGCGTCGCTGCAGATGAACTTGACCGTGTTGGCGACATGCTCCGGCCCGTAGAGGCCGACCGGCAGCAGGTGCATCTGCCTGGCCCCGGCGTCGGCCGCCTCGATGGTCGGATTGTTCGGGATCATCGTGCCCAGGATGTAGTCGTTGTCCAGCAGCTTGGTGCGCACCAGCGACGGGCAGACCGCGTTGCAGGTCACGTTCGACTTGGCCAGCAGCCGCGCCGTGCTCTTGGCGAGGCCGATCATGCCCCATTTCGAGGCGCTGTAGACCGGGAAATACTCACTGCCGCGCCGGCCGGTGATCGAGGACATGAGCACGATGCGGCCGGACTTCTGCTCGCGCATGATCGGAATGGCGGCCTGCAGCGTCTTCATCGCGCCGGCCAGGTTCACGTCCAGGACGACATCGATCTCGGCGTCGCTGAAGATGTCGAGCGGCCCGACCTGGGTGATGCCGGCATTGGCGATGACGAAATCGACGCCGCCGAAGGTGGCCGCCGCCTCCTGCATCGCCGTCTTCTGCCGGGCGCCGTCACGCACGTCGCCTTGCACGGCGACGCATTTGACGCCCAGCGCCTCGATCCTGGTCTTGGCGGCCGCCAGGTCCTCGGCGGTCGCCAGCGGGTATTTCACATGCTCGATCTGCCCGGCGACGTCGTAGAGCACGATATCGGCGCCCGCCGCGGCCAGCGCCTCGGCGCAGCTCAGCCCTATGCCCCGCGCGCCGCCGGTGATGAAGGCGCAGCGGCCGGCGAACTCGCCCGGCGCCGTCTCGTGCGACGCGGCCCCGGCCGTCCGCGACAGGCCGGCGGCCAGGCCCAGGCCGGCGGCGCCGGCCAGCAGGGCCCGGCGGTTCTGGTCGGCGCCGGCGCCCTCGGCGGGCGCGTCGTTGCGATGATCGGATTCGGTCGGCACGGCTCTCTCCTTTCCCGGTTGGATGGCTGGCGACGCGGGGGCGATCGCCTGTTCCGAAGGTAAGGAGCCCGCCATGTGGCACAAATGCGGATCACGCCAATCGACTTGCGGATATCGCCAAACGCCGCACGCGTTTCGCGGCCTAAAGCGCGCGCCGCGACCGGGCCTGCGTCGGCGTCATCCCGGTCCAGCCGCGGAAGGCGCGATAGAACGAGTTCGGATCCCGGAAGGCCAGGAGATAAGAGATCTCCTCGACGCTGAGGTCGTCCTTCGACAGGTAGTGCAGCGACAGGTCCGTGCGGATGCCGTCCAGCAACGCCTGGAAGGACCGGCCCTCGTTCCTGAGGTGCCGGTGCAGGCTGCGCTTGCTGACGTGCAGGCGGTCGCAGACGGCGTCGGCCGACGCCTCGCCGCTCGGCAGCATCTCCAGCAGCGCGTTCTCGACCCGGGCGCTCATCGGCGCCGCGTGGTCGCGTTCCCTGAGCTGGCGGCGGAGCACGCCCTCGAAGCCGGCCCACATCTCGTCATTGGCCGAGATCAGCGGGCGTTCGGCATCCGTGCGCGACAGCATGATCGTCGCCTGCCCGGCGGCCGTCGCGGCGACGCCGAAATGCGCCTCCAGCCCGGGCCGGTCGTCGGGCGTGCCCGGCAGGCCGACCGACAGCGGCACGATCGGCTCGGCGGTGTAGGTGCGGATCAGCTCGACGAAGAACGCCAACTCGAGCGCCGACAGGCTGTGCGGCATCGGCGCATCCGGGTCGGCCGAGGCGAGGGTCATGACGACCGTCTCCGGCCGTCGCGCGACCGTCAGGACAATGGGGCCGACAAGCGGCTTGAACAGCGCTAGGCGGGTCAGCCCGGTCACGACATCCGGACTGCAGGTGAAGGCGAACACCGCCGGATTGAACGGGCCATGCGCCGCCGCCCGGCCCAGGAACAGGGCCAGGTCCGGGCGCCGGGCCTCGGTCACGACCGCGTTCCAGACATCGAAGCACTGACGCGCGCCGAGGCCGCGCCCCTCGTGCGCGAGATAGTCCGCGGGCAGGCCGGCGCGCCGCAGCACCTTCTCGGACGAAATCTTCAGGATCGCGCAGATCCGCTGCGTCGATTTGGCGATCCGGTATCTGTCTTTCCGCGCCATCGTCTCCCCTCGCGCCAGGGCCATGCCCATACCCGCACGCGGCGCGGGCCGCGACCAGCATTCTCGTCACGCCATGGCCCGCCTGGCACGTCTCGTTATAGATATGGCGTGATCCGCAAGTAAAAATAAGCGGCCCCGCCGGCATAAGACAGGCTAACAGGCTGTTGAAAAAGCCGCGATACCGGCGCCAGCATGCTTCGAGACGACGCTTCGCGTCTCCTCAGAGCGTGTGAATGAATTACTCCCGACCCAAAAGAAGCCGTCATGCTGGCGCAGGCCAG
>JANQKO010000080.1 GCA_028281075.1 Alphaproteobacteria bacterium
CACCAGCTCGCGGCCCTCCTCGCTTCTGAGGTCGACGGCGATCGAGCGCTTGCCCTTGTTGAGGCTGGCCCAGTAGAGGCTGCCGCCGTCGTCGGTCACCGGCCAGCGGTGGTAATCGAGGCCGCCGCCGATCGGATCGAATCGGATGACATCGACGCCCTGCTGCGCGAGCGTCATGCCGGCGAATGGCGCCGCGACGAAGGCCGATCCCTCGACCAACCGCAGCCCCGCGAGGCTGTTGTTCATTCCTTGGATTGTCTCCCGAGCGCCGCGTCTTCCCCCGGCGGCGAGTGTAGCTTGCATGACAATGCGGATAAACCTGATCCGTCGCCAATGTCAGCAGATGACATTCGACGCCGCGCCATGGTCCCGTTCCGCCCGCCGGTCGCCGTCATCGACCGCGGCGATCACCCGGCCGACGACCCGACGGTCGATCAGCGCCCGCATCACCGCCGGCACCTCGGCCAGGGGATAGACGGCCGTCACGCCCGGCCGCACCCGGCCCTCGGCATACCAGGCGCAGAGCGCCTCGACGCTGCGGCGCAGCAGGTCCGGGCGCTGGTTGCGGAAGTAGCGCAGCGACGAGCCCAGGGCCGAGCGGTGCTTGACCAGGAGGCGGTTCGCCGGAATCCGCTGAATGCCGCCGACGAAGCCGATCAGCAGGATGCGGCCGCCCCAGGCCAGCGACGACAGCGCCCGGTCGAACAGCGGCCCGCCGACCGGGTCGAAACAGACGTCGACGCCGCGGCCGTCGGTCAGCGCCGCGACGGCGTCGCGCAGATCCCCGGCGGCATAGTTGACCGTCTCGTCGGCGCCATGCGCGCGCGCCAGCGCCAGCCGCTCGTCGGCGCTGGCCGCGGCGATGACCCGCGCACCCATGGCCTTGCCGATCTCGACCGCCGCGCGGCCGACGCCGCCGCCGGCGCCCAGGACCAGCAGGGTCTCGCCGGCCTCGAGCCGGCCCTGCCAGCGCAGGGCCACGTGGCTGGAGACATGGGCGCCCAGCAGCGCCGCGGCGCTGTCCATGTCCATGCCGTCGGGCAGCTTGAACGTCTCCACCGGGTTCGCCACGACCTGCTCGGCGAAGCCGCCATGCCAGACCAGCGCCATGACCCGGTCGCCCGGCGCGAAGCCGGCGACCGCCTCGCCGCGGGCCAGCACCTCGCCGACCGCCTCGATTCCAGGGCTGAACGGCAGGTCCGGCTTGGTCTGATAGGCGCCGCGCACCATGATCGTGTCGGCATAGTTGACGGCGGCCCGACGCACGCCGATCAGGATGTCGCCCGGTCCCGGCACCGGCGGCGGCACCTCCTCCAGCGTCAGGCCCTCCGGTTCGCCCCAGCGCCGGCAGACGATGGCGCGCATGCGCGCCGGGCCGTCCGCGCGCGGCGGCGTCACGTGTGCGACCAGTTGCCGGGATCGCCGGAATCGTTCGGCGACAGTCCCAGGATGTCACCATCGGTGCTGACGCCGAGGCCCAGCACCGTGCGGTTGGCATAGGCGAAGTAGCTGACGACCTGGTTCACCTCCAGGATCTCGCCGTCGTCCAGGCCGTCGGCGCGCAGGCCGTCGATCATGCCGGCGTCGATGGCCCGGGGCGCGCGGGTCAGCGCCGCGGCATAGCGCATCATCGCCAGCTCACGGCCGTCGAAGGCACCTTCGGGCGCCTCGGCCTCGAGCGCGGCGCGAATCGCGGCGGCGCGGCCGTCGTCCGCCAGCAGCCGTCGCATGCCCTGGAAATGATGCTCGACGCAATAGCCGCAGCCGTTCAGCAGGCTGGTATAGACGCCAAGCGCCTCCAGCAGCCATTTCGGCAGCCGGTTGCCGGAATGGTGCAGCACGTACTTGTAGATGTACATGTGCCCTTCCATGGTGTGGGGTCGCAGGCTGTGCGCCATCATGATGTTGTCGACATTGTCGTCCGGCCCCTTGATCCGGTCGTAGAGCGTCTTCAGCCGGCCGCTCGCCGCCGCGTAGGGCACCGTCTTTATCCAGGTCATGTCTCGCCGTCTCTCTCCAGCGGGTTCCGCGCTGGCGCGAACCTATCACGCTTGCCGGCGGGCGTCGGCCCGCATCTAATGCGGCCATGCGACCCACCGCCACGACCGGTCCGTCAGCGGCGCTCGCCCGGATCGACGCCGTTCTGGGGCCGGGCGGCGTGCTGCGCGCGCCGGAAGACCTGGCCGGCTTCGGCCGCGACGTCATCGGCCTGTATCGGGGCCGGCCACCCGCCGTCGTCCGGCCGAAGACCGCCGAGCAGGTCGCGGCGGTCGTGCGCGCCTGCCGCGCGGCCGGCGTCGCCATGGTGCCGCAGGGCGGCAATACCGGTTTCTGCGGCGGCGCGATGCCCGACGACAGCGGCACCCAGGTCATCGTCGCGCTGGCCGGCCTGAACCGGGTCCGCGATATCGACCTGGCGAACGGCGCGATCACCGTCGAGGCCGGCTGCACGCTGGCCCAGATCCAGGCCGCCGCCGCCGCGCACGACCGCCTGTTCCCGGTCAGCCATGGCGGCGAAGGCAGCAGCCAGATCGGCGGCAACATCGCCACCAACGCCGGCGGTAACGCCGTGCTGCGCCACGGCAACATGCGCGAGCAGGTG
>JANQKO010000104.1 GCA_028281075.1 Alphaproteobacteria bacterium
TGGGCGGCATGCAGATCGAGGATATCGACAGCCTGCCGGGCATCGGCAGCCGCTTCAGCGCCGACCTGGGCATTCCGTTCGACGACTTCAACTTCACCCTCACCACCACCTGCGAAGTGGTCTGGCTCGACCTCAACGGCCGCCGCGTCGGCTGCCGGTTCATCGACATGAAGGACGGCCAGATCGCCATGCTGCGCTACATGGTCGACGCCTTCATCGCCGGCAAGGTGGCTACCGTCGACGGCGTGCTGCGCCGGGCCGCGGCCGGCGAGGCACAGCCGCTGGACCAGGACCTGAAGGAAAAGCTGGACCCCCGACCGCCGCGGCATGTGCGGCTCGGCCGGGCCCTGCGCCGGGCGGCGATCGTCGGCAGCATGGCGGCGGCCGGCGTGCTGCTCGTGGTGCTGGCCGCCAGCTCCGTCAGCAGCCGGTTCCTCGACGTGACCTCGGACCTGGGCTGGGTGCATGCGCGGGCGATCGAGGTGCGGTCCAGCACCAGTGGCGTGGTCGCTGGCCGGCCGGTCGAGGCGGGCGCGGCGGTCCGCGACGGGCAGATCCTGTTCGAGCTGCACGATCCCGACATCGCCGGCCAGCTCGAGGTCGCCATCGCCGAGCTGGGCCGGCATGAGGAAGAGCTCGCCGGCCTGAAGCGCCGCCTGACGGCGCGGCGCACGTTCTTCGATGAATACGTGGCGCTAGCCGAGGTCGAGGAGCGCCGCGCCGCCGCGCGGGTCGACCGGGCCGGCCTGAATCTGTCGATCGCGGTCGACAAGCTGAACCGGGCGGCCGCCCTGCACGGCCGGGGCTTCCTCGCCGACCAGGCACTGGAAGATGCGGAGAACCGGCACGGCCAGGCGATGCTGGAACGGCGGCTGGCCGAAGCCGACCTCGCCCAGGCCGGCCGGAACCGCCGGCTGGCGGAAATGGGCTTCATCTACCCGCAGGGCCGCGTCGACGGCGACGAGCCGGCCGAGATCCGGCGCCAGATCGGGATGGCCGAGCAGGCCGTCGCGGTCGCCGGCGCCCGGATCGACGCCCTGCTCGAACGGCAGGCGCAGACCGTCGTGCGCAGCCCCTGCGACTGCCGGGTCGACGAGCGCATGGTGGTCGCCGGCGAGTGGCTGGAGCTCGGCGCCACGGCCTACCGCCTGACCGAAGCCGACGCTCCGCGGGTGGTCAAGGCGCTGGTGCCGCAGGAAGCCGCCGGCCGGCTGACGATCGGCGGCGAGGCGCTGGTGACCCTGGCCGACCGCGACACCCCCTTGAACGGGCGGATCGTGCATATCGACCGCACGCCGGCCGCCGACGGCGGCCCGGCCGGCATCATCCGCCTGGCCAGCCGCTACGGACTGGCCGAGATCACCATCGACCCCGGCGAGCTGGGGACCGCGCATGTCGGCCTGCCCGCCCGGCTGAACTTTCCTGGCGATATCGCCAGCCTGCTGCCGTTCCGGCTCCCGTCGCTGCGGCCGGATGACACCGGCGGCGATGGCGCGGGGTCCGCCGGTCAGGTCGGCGGCCTGGGCGCGCTGGCCGAGGCGGCGCGCGCGGCATTCAGCTTGGCCTCGCGGTAGGCGATGTAGGTGGTGCTGGCGAAGATCGTCAGGCCGCCGATCCAGGTGAACAGCTCCGGCGCCTCGCCGAAGATGAAGAAGCCCAGCGCGCTGGCCCAGATCAGCCGGGTGAAGTCCAGCGGCAGCACCGCCGTGGCCTCGGCCAGCTTGAAGGCTTGCGCCATGGCCACGTGCGCCAGACTGCCGACCGCGCCCATCAGCAGCATCCAGGCATATTCCTCGGCCGTCGGCCACTGCCAGACGAACAGCGCCGGGACCAGCGACAGCGGGGTCATGAACAGGCCCATATAGGCGGTGATCGTCAGGCTCGAATCGTACCGCGACAGCACCTTGATGATCAGCATCGCGCCGGCCCAGATCGCCGACGAGGTCAGCACCAGGACGGCGCCGGTGTCGAGCGCGACCAGGCCCGGCCGGATGATGATCCACGCGCCGATGAAACCGATCACCAGCGCCGTGATGCGCCGCAGGCGCAGGCGCTCGCCCAGGAAGATGACGGCACCGATGGTGGCGAACAGCGGCGCCGTGAAGCTCATGGCCGAGATCTTCGCCAGCGGCGAGATGCTGACCGCGGTGAAGAACATCAGCATGGCGCAGATCTGAATGGCGCTGCGCAGCAGGTGCAGCGGCAGCTTCTCGGTCCGGAACACGGCCAGGCCATGGCGGATGAAGAACGGCGCCAGCACCAGCAGGCCGAAGAAATTGCGGAAGAAGGCGATCTCGAACGGGTGCAGGTCGCTGGCCGTATGCTTGATAATCGCGTGCATGCCGGAAAAGCCCAGCGTCGACACGACGATCAGCAGCATCGCCCGCGGCGTCGGCGGAATTCGGTTCGACTGCGTTTTCAGGAACGACAAGAGCGAGAACATCCGCCGCCAGACTAGCCGGTATTTCGCACCGCGACCATGGTCTGCGCGGTAGGTGTTCAGGTCCCCGACAGCGGCAGCGACACGCGCGCCAGCAGGCCGCCGCCGGGCGCGTCGGCCAGCGTGACGTCGCCGCCATGCCGGCGGGCGATGGCGCGCACCACGGCGAGGCCCAGCCCGGTACCGCCGGTCTCGCGGCTGCGCGAGCCTTCCAGGCGGAAGAACGGCGTGAAGACCTTTTCGCGCATGTCGGCCGGGATGCCGGGGCCGCGGTCGGCCACCGTCACCTCGACGCGGTCGTCGTGGCCGGTCAGGCCGACCGCCGCCCGGCCGCCGTAGCGCACGGCGTTGTCGATCAGGTTGCCGAAGGCGCGGCGCAGCGCCGTCGGCCGGCCCTCGAAGGTCAGCCGGTCGGGGCCGTCATAGGACACCGCCTGGCCGGTATCGGCCAGGTCGTCGCACAGGCTCTGCAGCAGGCTGGCGATGTCGAAGCGGGTGCGCGGCTCCTCGGCGGCGTCGTCACGCGCGAACGACAGCGTCGCGTCCAGCATCGACCGCATCTCGTCCAGGTCGGCCAGCGCCTTGCGCTGCTGTTCGTCGTCCTCGATGAATTCCGCCCGCAGCCGCAGCCGCGTCAGCATGGTGCGCAGGTCATGCGAGATCGCCGCCAGCATCAGGGTGCGGTCGTCGACGAAGCGGCGCAGCCGGTCCTGCATGCGGTTGAAGGCCCGCGTCGCCCGGCGCAGCTCACGGCTGCCCTGCTCGGGCAGCGGTGTCGCCCGCACGTCCAGGCCCAGCCGGTCGGCCGCCTCGGTGAAGCGGCGCAACGGCCGGGTCAGGCGGTGCGCCGCCCAGATCGAGACCAGGACGATCAGCCCCACCGTCACCGCCAGCCAGATCAGCGCCGGCCAGCCGCGGCGGACCCGCCGGTCATGGCGGGCGGCGAAGACCAGCCAGTCGCCGTCCGCCTGGCCGACCGATACCAGGACGCCGCCGCGCCAGTGCGGAAGGTCGTGCGCCGGCGGCGGCATGATGTCGTGCAGCCGGCCGCGCCAGCCGCTGACGACCTGGATCTCGACCGGCCGGTCGCCCAGCGGCCGCAGCAGGCGGGCCACGTGCCGCCGGATCCGTTCCTCGAACCGCCGCGCCTCGCCGGCCGGCGCCGGCGGCACCGGCATCGTCCGGACCTGCAGGAACGGCCCGCTCACGGCCCGCAACAGACGCGGACGATCGGCCGCGGGCGTCGCCTCGACCAGTTCGACGATGGCGATCACGCGGTCGGCGGCGTGCCGGGCCGTGCGATCGATGAACGCCGCGCGCCGCGCGCTCCAGTCGAAGGTCTCGTTCACGACGATGATGGCGATCAGGCCCAGCACGATGATGACGGCCACCCGGCCGGCGATGCCGCCGGGCCAGAGCCGGAACCGTCGTTGGAAGCGGCCGGGCGTCCGGGACGGCTCCGTCGTCATCGCCGTTCCACGTCGCGGGTGAAGATATAGCCGCCGCCGCGCACGGTCTTGATCATCGCCGGCTCGCGCGGGTCGGCCTCGATCTTGCGGCGCAGGCGGCTGAGCTGCACGTCGATGCTGCGGTCGAAGGGCACGGCCGCGCGGCCGCGCGTCAGGTCCAGGAGCTGCTCGCGGCTCAGCACGCGCTTGGGATGCCGGGCGAAGGCCGCCAGCAGGTCGAACTCGCCGCCGGTCAGCGGCACCAGCACGTCATCGGGCGACCGCAGTTCGCGCCGGGCCGGATCGAGGCGCCAGCCGTCGAACCGGAAGACCTCGTTCGCCGCCGGTTCGCCGTGCCCCGGCGCCGCGCCCGCGCGCCGCAGCACCGCCTTGATCCGGGCCAGCAGCTCGCGCGGATTGAAGGGCTTGGCCAGATAGTCGTCGGCGCCCATCTCCAGGCCGATGATGCGGTCGGTTTCCTCGCCGATGGCCGTCAGCATGATCACCGGCAGGGTCGAGTCCGCGCGCAGGCGCCGGCACAGGCTCAGCCCGTCCTCGCCCGGCAGCATCAGGTCCAGCACGACGAGGTCAAAGCGGCCCTGGCCCAGCGCCTGCATCATCGCCCGGCCGTCGGCGGCGGTGTCGACCCGGTAGCCGTGCTTGGTCAGAAACCGCGCCACGAGGTCGCGGATCTCGCGGTCGTCGTCGACCACCAGGATATGCGGGCTGCGGCTCATGGCCGGGATTATAGGGAGCGCCCGCCGCCCCGCCGGGGATTTTTGTAACGCAATGTTGCGGCGGCCCGGACGGCAACCGGACGTTACCAAACGCCGGCATCCCGGACATGCGCGCGTTACAAACGCGCCTTAGGTCTTGGGTCGAGGCGCCGGTCCGGCGCCGGACAACGACCTGGATGGAGATCCGACATGACCCGTAAACGTCTTCTCGGCGTCGCCGGCGCCGCCGCCATCGGCCTCGCCGTTACCGCGACCGCGATCTATGCGGCGCCGTCCGGCCTGGCGGCGCAGACCGCCGAGGTGGTGGCCGCGACACCGGCCTTCTTCGGCGGCCGGCATGGCGGCTGGCACGGCCGTCACGGCGGCCGTGGCCTCGCCCGGCTGTGCGGCGACGCCCGCGACGAGGGCCTGGACCGCGCGATTTCGTTCGTCGAGGGCATCATGACCTTCACCCCGCCGCAGCAGGAGGCCTGGGCCAGGCTGGCCACGTCGCTCCGCGCCGGCAGCGATTCGATCGGCGCGGCCTGCGGCGACCTGCGCCAGGCCGGCCGGCCGGGCACGGCGCCGGAACGGCTCGCCCTGGTGACCACCATGATGACGACCGGCGTCTCGGTTCTGGAGCGGGTGCGGCCCGACTTCGACGCCTTCTACGCGACGCTGTCGGAGAAGCAGCAACGGGCGCTCGACGACCTGGTCCGGCACCGCGGCCGTCGAAGCTGATCCCGCGCGCCCGCCGCGGCCAACCGTCGCGGCGGGCGCTCGACCATCGACGGAGGGGTCCGACATGACGCTGTCAACGATGGCCCGGCGCGGCGACGACCACGCGAACGTCGCCGTTCGGCCGCCTTACCTGTTTCTGGGCGCCATCGGCGTCGGCGCGGCACTGGACTATGTCTGGCCGGTGCCGATGTTTCCCGATGGGCTGCAGCTTGCCGTCGGCCTGCCGCTGATCGCCGCCGGCATCGTCATCATGGCGGCGGCGATGCGGCGGTTTCGCCGGGCCGGCACCAGCGTGCCGACCGGTCTGCCGACCCGGACCCTGGTGAAGAGCGGCCCCTACCGCTATTCCCGCAATCCGATCTACGCGGCGCTGGCGCTGATTCACGCCGGCATCGGCTTCGGCGCCGACAGCGTCTGGGTGCTGGCGATGCTGCTGCCCGTGCTGCCGTTGATCCGCTGGGGCGTCGTCGCGCGCGAGGAACGCTATCTCATGGACAAGTTCGGCGACGAATACCGGCGCTACAGGGACGCCGTGCCGCGCTGGTTCTGATTACAGCCGTACCGAGGGAGATAGAGCACCATGCCGCGAGCAATCGCCGCGCCCTGGATCGACGGACAGCGGCCGCGGGGCCGCGACCGGCCGCTCGACGTCTGGATCGCGCGGACGCCATAGCCCGATCGGGCCCGCCGGCCGTATCATGTCGGCATCGATCGCGAGGCCAACGGGAGGGGCATGGCATGCCGTTGAACTATCTTGAGGAAACGCCGCCGGTGACGGACGCGCTGCGCGCTGGCGTGCGCGAGGACCTGCCGGAAATCGCCGACATCACGGACGCCGGCCTGCGCGCGAAGGTGATCGAGGCCTGGGCGACGGCGCTGGCCGGTTCCAGCTTCGCGCGCATCACCGACATTCCGGGCGCCGGCAACCCGGACGACTTCGTCCTGAAACGCGGCAGCCAGGCCGATCATCTGCGCGGCGTGGCGCATTTCGCGACGCTGATGGTGGACGAGTTCCGGCGCACGCACCCGGAAGCCGAGGTCGACCGCGACGTGGTGCTGGCCGGCGCGCTCTGCCACGACGTCGGCAAGGCCTGGGAGTTCGATCCGGTGAACCAGGCACGCTGGCGGGACGATCCGTCACGCGCCGGACAGCCGTCACTGCGGCATTCGGTGTTCGGCGCGCATATCTGCCTCAGCGTCGGCCTGCCCGAGGAGATCGCGCATATCGCGCTCGGTCATTCGCTGGAGGGCCAGCATATCGGCCTCAGCACCGAATGCACCATCGTCCGCCATGCCGACCACACCTGGTGGCTGGTCGCCTGCTCGCTCGGCCTGCTGCGGCCCGACACCATCACGCATGCCGGCCCGACCATGCGCCCCCGCCCCCTGCCGGGCGAACCGCGGGCGGCGTGAGCTACCGCCCCGGGGCGGCAGGTGTCCAGGTGTGCGGACGCCTCGCCATCATGACAGTGCGGCAATTTTTGTTTGAACTGTCAGCTTCCTCATCGTCTAATACGCGCGTTATGGAAACACGCCGTCACACACGCATTACGCGCATAGCGCATTGGCAGCAGTTGGTCGTCGGCAGATGCGCCGTCCTCGGTATGTCTCTCACGCTCGCGGCATTGGCGGTCACGAGCGTTGCCGCAGACACGAAGTTCACGCCGATCAGCGAGGATGCCGCGAAGATCGTTTTCTATGCGCCCGGCATCGACCATCTGAACGTGAAACGGCTCAAGCGGACCTTGAACAATGGCTCCGTCCGACAGGAATTCGCGCAGTGGCAATGGCTGGGCAAGGGCTACACGACCGGCGTTGTCCTGTCCGAGCTGGTCGGTGGGTATCACTACGGCGTCAAGCAGGATCTCCTGGAACTGGTCCGATGGTGGAATTTCTGGAAGAAGCGGGAAATCGACGTGGTGTCGTCTGGCAGCACGGGCAGCAAGCTGGATCGGGTCGACTATAAGATTGCGATGTCCGGCCCGCTATCCTGCGTGATGTTCTTGAGCCATTTCGGTGAACTGTCCGCGCATGACCGACAGTCCGCCGGCACCGCCTTTGTCGCCGGCTATCACTGCATGCCCGACGACAAGCCGCTGCCGAAAGGTGAAGCCGAGCGCATCGTCAAGCTGCTTGGCGTCAAGGGCTATGGCGTACCCGACAAGCTGCCCGGTTGGGAACAGACACGTCACGCGGCGGCAGCGAAGTTACGCGGGTCAACACCCACGACCAGCGCCAAACTGTCGACGACAAGCGATAACGGTCTGAAGAGCGTGCCACTTGCCGCGCGTTGGGAGGGACGCTACGAACTCGCCGCCGGCCGCCTGTCCTATGAACCGGGAGGCCCCCGCAGCAAGATCTATCTGCGCTTGCCAGACGGCACCGAGTGCACCGGCACCGCTCAATGGAGTTCGGGCCGATACGGCACCGCCGAACTGCCCAAGGGCGTCTGGTCGGTCGCTTGCGCCGATGGCTCGACAGCTTCCGGCAGCTACCTCAGCGACAAGCCGGGCCATGGCACCGGCGAAGGCGAGGATGGCCAGGGCCGCAAGATCAAACTGACGTATGGCGGCTAGAACCGCTTGTCACCGTCGAGCACGTCGCCGGGCTTGAGCATCGGCCGGCGGCGAAGCTCGTCGTAGTAGGGCGTGAAGTCCGGCGCCGTCGCCGCGAAGAGCTGGTCGAAGCTGTCGATGACGAAATAGCTCTCCTGGTAGTCGTCGATGCGGTAGTTCGTCTGCATGATGCGCAGCAGGTCGAACCCCAGACGGTTCGGTTTCGGGTCGTCCAGGCAGTGGATCGACTCGCCCTTGGACGAGACGATGCCGGCGCCGTAGATGCGCATGCCTTCGGCCGTGTCGATCAGGCCGAACTCGACCGTGTACCAGTAGAGCCGGGCGAGATAGTTCAGCGCGTTCAAGCCCAGCGCCTTCAGACCGCCCTTGCCATAGGCCTCCATGTAGTCGCCGAATACCGGGTTCGCCAGCATCGGCACGTGGCCGTAGATGTCGTGGAAGGCGTCCGGCTCCTGCAGATAGTCCATCTGCTCCGGCTTGCGGATCCACCAGGTGACGGGAAAGCGCCGGTTGGCGAGATAGTGGAAGAACACGTCGTCCGGCACCAGGCCCTCGACGGCGATGATGCGCCAGCCGGTCTCGCCCTCCAGCACGTCGCTCAGGCGCTCGAAATCGGGGATGCCGTCGGCGGCGACGCCCAGCGTTTCCAGCCCGTCGAGGAATTCCCGGCAGGCCCGGCCCGGCAGCAGCGCCGCCTGGCGCTGGAACAGGGTCCGCCAGGTGGCATGCTCGGTTTCGGTATAGGCGTTCCAGTCCGGCTTGACGATGAAGTCGTCCGGATCGGTCGACAGTTTGACCTCCGCGGGCATGGCATCGGTCTCCTTCGAAGCGATGATCGCCGGGCGTTCCGGGCCCGGCCCGTTTCGCCTAATGTAGGACGGGAGTGGTTAATTTGCAGCCACGACGCATCGGTGCACGGGAGGATGACGATGGCCGGCTTTAGGATTCTGGCAACCAATCACACCAGCTTCACGGTCAGCGATCTCGACCGGTCGATCGGCTTTTTCACCGCGGCGCTCGGCTTCGCGCTGCTCAGCCGGGCGCCGCGCGATCCGGCCGCGATCCGGCAGATCACCGGCGTGCCCGGGGCCGAGATGGAGGTCGCCTTCGTGCAGGGCCCCGGCCACCGGATCGAGCTGATCCAGTATCTGGCGCCGGCCGACAGGGGCCGGGTCGAATCGCGTCCCTGCGATACCGGCTTCGCGCATGTCGCCTATGACGTCGACGATATCGAGGCGGCGATCACGGCCGCCGCCGGTCACGACGTCCGGCCCATCGGCGCGCCCTATGTGATCGACCAGGGCCCCAACACCGGCTGCCGCGTCGCCTACCTGCGCGATCCCGACGGGATCACGATCGAGTTCATCGAGAAGCGGGTGGCGTAGACCGTCGATGTCATCGCCGCCTTCGAGACGCGGTCCGCCGGACCGCTCCTCAGGCTGAGGCTGGAAATTCACTCCCATACGTCCTCACGCTGAGGAGCCCGCGCCAGCGGGCGTCTCGAAGCGACCGGCGACACGGGCACCAAAAAAGAGAGCCCGCGCCGGCGTCCGGCGCGGGCCTCTCCGTCGGCGTTGCCGCGTCAGCCGTACTTGAACGGCAGCGAGCGCGCGTTCCAGAACGCCTGGTCGGCGATCTTCGCCCAGCCGATCGACTTGGTGCGGTAGGCGATGAAGCTGTCATAGACCTTCTGGGTCATGGCGTCCTCGGCCGCCGCTTCCTTGACGACCTGACCCGAGACCCGGCCGATCTCGGCCATCAGCTCGTCCGGGAACTTCTTCAGTTGCACGCCATGCTTCTTCACCAGCACATCCAGCGAATTGGCGTTCTGGGTGTTGAAGTCGGCATATTCCTTCCAGGCCTGGGCCTGGATCACGGCGTCCAGCATGGCCTGCTGATCGGACGGCAGGCTCTTCCAGACGTCCAGGTTGAACAGCACCTCGCCCGACGTGCCCGGCTCGTGGAAGCCCGGCCAGTAGTAGTTCTTGGCGACCTTGTAGAAGCCGAAGGCCAGGTCGTTCCAGGGACCGACCCATTCGGTCGCGTCGATGGCGCCGGACTGCAGCGCCGGGAAGATCTCGCCGCCCGGCAGGTTGACGGCCGCGGCGCCGATCCGGCGCAGCACCTCGCCGCCCAGGCCCGGCATGCGGATCTTCAGGCCCTTCATGTCTTCCAGGCTGTTGATCTCCTTGCGGAACCAGCCGCCCATCTGCACGCCAGTGCTGCCGCGCAGGAACGGCTTCAGGTTGAAGCCCGCCGCCAGCTCGTCCCACAGCTCCTGGCCGCCGCCGGCATAGATCCAGCCGGCATGCTCGGTGCCGGTCAGGCCGAACGGCACGGCGGTGAAGAAGTTGAAGGCCTTGGACTTGCCCTGCCAGTAATAGGCGGCCGAGTGGCTCATGTCGGCCGTGCCGCTGGACACCGCGTCGAAGCTCTCGAACGGCGGCACCAGCTCGCCGGCGGCGAAGACCTTGATCTTCAGCTTGCCCTCGGACATGGCCTCGACCCGGACGGCCAGGTCCTCGGCCGCGGTGCCCAGGCCCGGGAACCGCTTCGGCCAGGTCGTGACCATCTTCAGTTCCCGGATGCCCTGCGCGATGGCCGGTGTCGGGAAGGTCGACGCGGCGGCGGCCGCGCCGGCGACGCCGGTGACGGCGGCGCCTCTTAGAAATGAGCGACGTTTCATGACTTCAATTCCCCGTTGACGATTTTCCCAGATGTCGGCGTCGAACCACCGATGCCCCGTTTCGCCATCCCGGCGGCGACACCACCCTACCCGGCGGGCAGCTTAACCTTGCCGTCACATAGGTGCAATGCAACGTCACGCATTCGATTGATCGAAAATTCCGTACTTGCCGGCGATCCGCGCCCGCCTATGATCGCCTCCGGCGGCACGCCCGCCGCCGCGGCCTTTCGCCGTGCTTGCCGATATCACGAGAGGGTTCGCGCCGGCATGAAGCTTGTTCTGAGAGGGTCCTATCCGGACGGGCATCTGGACGACGTCCGCCGGCGGCTGACCACCGACTGGCGCATCGAGCCGGTCGATCCCGAGCAGGACAAGGCGGCCTTCGCCACGGCCATGGCCGACGCCGACGCGGTGGTCGCCATGAGCTGGTCGGCCGCCCAGCCGGCGGCGCCCCGTCTCCGCCTGCTGCAACTGCCGGGCGCCGGCTACGACCGCATCGACTTCGCGGCCGTGCCGCCGAACGCCACCGTGTGCAACGTCTTCGAACACGAGATCGGCATCGCCGAATACGTGCTCGCCGGCATCCTGCAATGGGAGACCTGGTTCCTGCGGCTGCACCAGGGCCTGCGGCGCGGCAGTTGGGCCGACAGCCTCTATACCCGGGGGCCCACCCATGGCGAGCTGTTCGGCAAGACGCTCGGCATCGTCGGTTACGGCCGGATCGGCCGGGAAGTGGCAAAGCGCGCCCGGGCCTTCGGCGTGACGGTCCGGGCCTGCACCCGCTCGCCGGACAGGCGCGACGACCATGTCGATCAGATCGCGGGCATGGACGGGCTGGACGCCATGCTGCCGGACTGCGACTACCTGCTGGTCGCCTGCCCGCTGCTGAAATCGACCCGCGGGCTGATCGACGCCCGCCGCTTCGGCCTGATGCGGGACGGCGCCGTCATCATCAACGTCGCCCGTGGCGAGGTGATCGACGAGGACGCGCTCTATGCCGCCTGTCGCGACCGGACGATCGGCGGCGCCATCATCGACACCTGGTACCGCTATCCCGGCAGCCGCGATCCCGACGCCGTGACCTTCCCCTCGAAGCATCCGTTTCACGAGCTCGACAACGTCTTCATGTCGCCGCATTCGGCCGGCTGGACCGTCGGCCTGTGGCCGCGCCGCTGGACGGTGATCGCCGAGAACATGAACCGGCTGGCGCGCGGCGAGGACCTGCTGAACAGGCTCTACGAGCCGGGCGGCGCGCCGCCGGACTGAGGAACGGCGGCGCGATGACCGACGAAAAGAACATTGCCGAGAGGTTCATGGCCCTCGACCCGAAGGTGCGTGGCGGCTGCCTCAGGACGTTCGGCTGCTGGTTCGGCCGGCCCATGGACAACCGGCATCGTTCGGTTTCCGCCAGCTTCGACGGGGTCGTTCTCAGAATCCTGTTCGACGATGACGAGACCCTCGAGGTCTGGAATCCGTCGGAACTCGTCGTGGGCGAGAAGGTGAAGATACCGAAAGCGAGCCGGGTGAAATGGTCCTGGTACTTCTACGGCGAACCGAAGACGCCGGAAAACCTCAAATACTATGACTACAGGGTCGAGGATGGCGGCGTCACGTCGGACACGAATTCCGCCTGGCCGGCGCGCCCCAGCATCGATGAACCCGCCGTCGAGCTTGCCTGAGGCGGGGTGTACCGCGACGATCGCCGCCGCGACCCGATATCACATCCTTCGAGACGCGTCCCTTCGGGCCGCTCCTCAGGATGAGGAATCTTTTGAATTCAATGACTTATCCTCATGCTGAGGAGACGCGAAGCGTCGTCTCGAAGCATGCTGGCGCCGATATCGCGGCTTTTTCAACCGCCCACTAACGCGCCTTGGCGGCGGCCATGCCGAGATGCATGCCGGCGTCGCAGATCAGCACTTCGCCGGTGATGTTGCGGCTGCCGGCCAGCAGCATCAGCGCGGCTTCCGCCATGTCCTCGGGCGTGCCGGCGCGGCGCAGCGGCGCGCGCGTCTCCAGCGCCTTGAGCTGGGCGTTATAGGCGTCCTCGCCCATGCCCTGCCGCAGCCATTCGCCCTGGACGAAGCCGGGGCAGAGCGCGTTGACCTTGATGTCGGGGCCGAGCGCGCGGGCCAGCGACAGGGTCATGGTGTTGACCGCGCCCTTGGACGCGGCATAGGCCACCGAGCTGCCGACGCCCATGACCGCGGCGATCGACGAGACGTTGACCACCGAGCCGCCGCCGGACGCCCGCATGTGACCGGCGCAGGCGCGGATCATCTGATAGCCGCCGACCACGTTCACCGCGAAGATGCGCTGGAAATCCTCGGCGTCGAGCCCGTCGAGATTGTCGTGCGCGTTGAAGGTGGTGGTGCCGGCGTTGTTGACCAGCCCGTCCAGCCGCCCCCAGCGCTCGAAGGCGGCATCGGCCAGGCGCCGGCAGTCGGCGTCCGACGCGACGTCGGCCCGCACCACCAGCGTCTCGGACCCGGCCGCCTCGCAGGCCTCGGCCACGGCCCCGGCGGCGGCCTCGCTGCGGCTGTAGTTGACCACCACGTTGGCGCCGCGGCCGGCCAGCAGCTTCACCGTCGCGGCCCCGATGCCGCTCGACGATCCGGTCACGATGACGGTCCAGTCCTTGACGTCCACCTGCAGTCCCCTTCCCTGAATGCGACCGCGCGACCCTAATCGGCTGGGGCTCTCCGACCAACCCGGAAGTTGGTTGCCGCCGCCGGACAGGGGCTCTACAGTCCCGGCGCCATGACCTATTGCGTGGGCATTCTCGTCGACGACGGCCTCGTCTTCGTCTCGGATTCGCGGACCAATGCCGGCGTCGACCAGGTCGCCACCTTCCGCAAGACCATCACCTACCACCGCCCCGGTGATCGGGCGATCGTGCTGCTGACCTCGGGCAACCTGTCGATCACCCAATCGGTCGAGACCCTGCTGCGGCGCGCCATCGAGGCCGAGGACGAGAGCCGCAGCCTGATGCAGGTCCGCTCGCTGTTCGATGGCGCCCGCGCCGTCGGCGGCGCCCTGCGCGAGATCTACGACTACGACGGCAAGCACCTGGAAGCCCACAGCACCGACTTCAACGCCGGCCTGATCCTGGGCGGGCAGATCAAGGGCCAGCCGCCGCGGCTGTTCCAGATCTACGCCGCCGGCAACTTCATCGAGGCGACACCGGAGACCACTTTCTTCCAGATCGGCGAGACGAAATACGGCAAGCCGGTGCTGGATCGGCTGATCGGCCGGGATACCAGCCTGACGACGGCCGCGAAATGCGCGCTGGTCTCCTTCGATTCGACCATGCGCAGCAACGTCTCCGTCGGCCTGCCGCTGGACCTGACCTGCTATCGCCGGGACAGCTACGACTTCGGCGTGACCGAGCGGATCGACGCCGGCTCGGCCTATTTCAACATGATCCACAACGAATGGTCCGCCGGCCTTGCCCGCGTGTTCAACCAGGTGCCGGACCCGGACTGGGAAATCTGAGCGCGCGCTTCACCATTACACCAACAATATCAATATCGTATCGAACGGTCTTCCCATCTTGTCATTGCCGGACTTGATCCGGCAATCCAGGCGGCGCCGGTCCTGGATCACCGGGTCACGCCCGGCGGCGACGAAAGGCGAACCGCGAACGCATTGACCACGAACGCGGCGTTTCGAACCGGATTCCCGCACAAGCCTTGACGCCTGCGCCTGCTGCCCTGGCGTCCTGGCGGCGAAGCCCGCCGCGATACGTGGGCCGCCAAACAATTGCTTCAGGGCCGGCCCCGGTTTCGCTAAGATCGCGCGCAGCTTCGGCCCGCCGGGGAGGCGGCCGACCATCCGTCTGGGAGGAGGATTTCATGAAGAAGAAACTCGTCGGACTGGTGTCCGCGCTGGCGCTGCTGGCGACGCCGTCGCTGGCCGCCGACAAGGTCAAGGTCGGCTTCATCGTCACCCTGTCGGGACCGGCCGGCATCATCGGCAAGCACATGAAGGACGGCTTCGAGCTCGGCCTCGAGCATGTCGGCGGCAAGATCGGCGGTCTGGAAACCGAGGTCATCTTCGGCGACGACCAGCGCAAGCCCGACGTCGCCAAGCAGCTCGTCGACAAGATGATCAAGCGCGACCGGGTGCAGTTCGTCACCGGCGTCATCTGGTCGAACCTGATGATGGCCATCCACGGCCCGGTGACCCGGTCCGACACCTTCCTGATCAGCTCCAACGCCGGCCCCTCGCCGATCGCCGGCAAGCGCTGCTCGGAGAACTTCTTCTCGGTCTCCTGGCAGAACGACCAGACGCCGGAAGCCATGGGCAAGTACCTGCAGGACAAGGGCATCGACAACGTCTACCTGATGGCGCCGAACTACCAGGCCGGCAAGGACATGCTCGCCGGCGTGCGGCGCTACTACAAGGGCAAGGTCGCCGGCCAGGTCTTCACCAAGCTGGGCCAGCAGGACTATTCGGCCGAGCTGTCGACACTGCGGGCGGCCGGACCGGACGCCGTCTTCGTGTTCCTGCCCGGCGGCATGGGCATCAACTTCGTCAAGCAGTACGCGCAGGCCGGCCTGAAGGACTCGATCCCGCTCTACACCGCCTTCACCGCCGACGCCGTGACCCTGCCGGCGCAGAAGGACGCGGCCTTGGGCGTGCTCGGCACCCAGACCTGGAGCCCCGACCTCGCCAACCCGGTGAACAAGCGCTTCGTCGCCGACTTCCGGGCGAAACACGGCTACATCCCGTCGTTCTACGCCGCCCAGGCCTATGACACGGTGCGCTTCCTCGACGCCGCCGTCGCCAAGGTCGGCAACGTCAGCGACCGCGACGCGCTGCGCGCGGCCATGCGCGCGGGCGACTTCCCCAACACGCGGGGCTCGATCAAGTTCAACAACAACCACTTCCCGATCCAGAACTTCTACATGCGCGAGGTGGTCAAGCAGGACGACGGCAGCTTCACCACCAAGATCCGGGGCATCGTGTTCCCGGCCTATGGCGACAGCTACGCCAAGGACTGCAAGATGAGCTGGTAGCCCCCACGGTCCGACGCGGACGGGGACGCCGCCGAGGCGTCCCCGTTTCCGTTGGCGGCCCGGCGCCGCGCGGCTAACGACGAGGAAACATTCCGACATGGACGGCTTGCTGCTCCTGGAGCAGACGTTCAACGGCCTGCAGTTCGGCGTCATGCTGTTCCTGATGGCGGCCGGGCTGACGCTCGTGTTCGGCATCATGGACATGGTCAACCTGGCGCATGGCTCGCTCTACATGGTCGGCGCCTATATCGCCACCACCTTCACCCAGTGGACCGGCTCCTTCGTGCTCGGCATCCTGCTGGCCGTGCCGGCGACGGCGCTGGTCGGCATCGCCGTCGAGGTCGTCGTGCTGCGGACGCTCTACGACCGCGACCACCTGGACCAGGTGCTGGCGACCTTCGGCCTGATCCTGTTCTTCAACGAGCTGGTGCGCACCGTCTGGGGCCCGGCGGCGCTGTTCTCGGACATCCCGGCCTTCCTGCAGGGCCAGGTCGAGATCATTCCCGGCGTCCCCTACCCGGCCTACCGCCTGGCCATCATCGGCGTCGGCCTGGCCGTGGCGCTGGCGCTCTATCTGATCGTCAGCCGCACCCGCATGGGCATGCTGATCCGCGCCGGCGCCAGCAACCGCGAGATGGCCGGCGCGCTGGGCGTCAACATCAAGCTGCTGTTCACGCTCGTCTTCGGCCTCGGCGCCGCCTTCGCCGGCCTCGCCGGCATGATGACCGGGCCGATCACCACGGTCGAGCCGGGCATGGGCGACCCGATCCTGATCCTGGCCTTCGTCGTCATCATCATCGGCGGCATCGGCTCGGTGCGCGGCGCCTTCGTGGCGGCGATCCTGGTCGGCCTGGTCGACACCATCGGCCGCGCCTTCCTGCCGCAGTTCTTCCGGCTGTTCGTCGCCGATTCGACGGCCGACGCGGTCGGCCCGGCCGTGGCCTCGATGCTGATCTATATTTTGATGGCGGCCGTCCTGTTCTTCCGGCCGCAGGGCCTGTTCCCGGCCCGGACCGGCTGAGCCCGGCCATGCAAGCCCTGCGACAGCCCCGCCTCCTGGCGCAACTGATCCTGCTGCTGCTGCTGGCCGCGGTGCCGCCGGTGATGACCGCGATCGACGAGCCGTTCTACACTAGCCTGTTCACCCGGATCATGATCTTCGCCATCGCCGCGGCCAGCCTGGACCTGATCCTGGGCTATGGCGGCATGGTCAGCTTCGGGCACGCGGCCTATATCGGCGTCGGCGCCTATACCGTCGGCATCCTCAGCTTCTACGGCGTCGACAACGGCTTCATCCAGTTTCCGCTGGCCGTGCTGCTGTCGGCCGTCTTCGCGGCTGTCATCGGCGCCATCTGCATCCGCACCTCGGGCGTCTATTTCATCATGATCACGCTCGCCTTCGCGCAGATGCTGTACTTCCTGGGCATCAGCCTGGAGGAGTATGGCGGCGACGACGGCATGCCGGTCTACCGCAGCGAGTTCGGCGGCCTGCTGGACCTCTACGACGCCAACCATCTCTATTACCTCGTCTTCGCGGTGCTGGCGGCGACGCTCTATTTCGGCCACCGCCTGGTGAACTCGCGCTTCGGCATGGTCGTGCGCGGCATGAAGTCGAACAGCCTGCGCATGCGCGCGGTCGGCTATCCGGTCTACTGGTACCGCCTGACCGCCTACGTGATCTCGGGCACCATGTGCGGCGTCGCCGGCGCGCTGTTCGCCAACTGGTCCGAGTTCGTCAGCCCCGACATCATGCACTGGGTGCGATCGGGCGACCTGATCATCATGGTCATCGTCGGCGGCATGGGCACGCTGTTCGGGCCCGTGCTGGGCGCCACCGCCTTCCTGCTGATGGAGGAGTATCTGCCCGAGATCCTCGAGGGCACGGCGCCCGGCGCCGGCGAGCACTGGCATTTCGTCTTCGGGCCGATCCTGATCCTGATCGTGCTGTTCGCCAAGGGCGGCATCTTCGGCCTGTTCGGCGGCCGGGAGCGCGGCGATGACTGAGCCGGTGCTGGCGGTCGAGGGCCTGGTCAAGCGCTTCGGCGGCCTGACCGCGACGGACGACCTCAGCCTGAGCGTCACGGCGGGCGAGATCCATGCCGTCATCGGCCCGAACGGCGCCGGCAAGACGACGCTGATCGCGCAGCTCTCCGGCGACCTGGCGCCCGACGACGGCCGCATCCGCTTCGCCGGCCGGGACATCACCGGCCTGCGCGCGGACGAACGCTCGCATCTGGGCCTGGCGCGGTCGTTCCAGATTACCAGCATCTTTCCCGGCTTTCCGGCGCTCGACAACGTGGCGCTGGCCGTGCAGGCCCATGCCGGCCATTCCTTCCGCTTCTGGTCGCCGGCCCGCCGCGACGCCGGCCTGCGCGAGCCGGCCATGGCGGCGCTCGACGAGGTCGGGCTGGCGGCGCGCGCCGGGATCGTCGCCGCCAACCTGAGCCACGGCGAGCAGCGCCAGCTCGAAATCGCCATGGCGCTGGCGACGAAACCCTCGCTGCTGCTGCTGGACGAGCCGATGGCCGGCATGGGCATCGACGAGTCGGCGCGGATGATCGACCTGCTGCGCGGCCTGAAGGGCCGCCACACCATCGTCCTGATCGAGCACGACATGGACGCGGTGTTCGCGCTGGCCGACCGGATCACCGTGCTGGTCTACGGCCGCGCCATCGCCACCGGCACGCCGGCCGAGATCCGCGCCAATGCCGAGGTCCGGCAGGCCTATCTGGGTGACGCGCATGTCGGCTGAGAGCGTGTTTGAGATTGGCCTTGCCGGCCCGCGCCCCCACCCGGCCACCCAACGCCAGTATCCTATGGGTGGTCGGGCGGGGACGCGGGCCGGCAAGGCTCCGAAAATGGGCCGACAGGCCTGTTTTCAAACGGTCTCTGAACGGACGCAGGGCTGACGATGCTCGAGGTCAGCGGCATCGATACCCATTACGGCCGCAGCCAGGCCCTGTTCGGCATGAGCCTGGACGTCGCCGGCGGCGAGGTCGTCAGCCTGATGGGCCGCAACGGCATGGGCAAGACCACCACCGTGCGGTCGATCATGGGAATCCTGCCGGTCGCCGCCGGCGGGATCCGCTTCGCCGGCAGGTCCATCGCCGGGCTGCCCTCCTATCGTATCGCCAAGCTGGGCATCGGCCTGGTGCCCGAGGGACGGCAGATCTTCCCGAATCTCACCGTCCGGGAAAACCTCGTGGCGACGGCCGGCCAGCGCGCCGGCGGCGCCGACGGCTGGACCCTGTCGCGGATCTACGACCTGTTCCCGCGCCTGTCGGAACGGCAGGGCAGCATGGGCAACCAGCTTTCCGGCGGCGAGCAGCAGATGCTGGCGATCGGCCGGGCGCTGATGACCAATCCCCAACTCCTGATCCTCGACGAGGCGACCGAGGGCCTGGCGCCGCTGATCCGCGCCGAAATCTGGACCTGCCTGGAGAACCTCAAGGCCGACGGCCAGTCGATCCTGGTGATCGACAAGAATGTCGACGCCCTGACCCGGATCTGCGACCGCCACGTCATCATGGCCAAGGGCCGGGTTGCCTGGACCGGCAATTCCGACGACCTGCGCGCGAACGAGGATATCCAACACCAATATCTAGGTGTCTAGGAAAATCTCATATTGTGGGAAATACGCGCGAAGCGGGCGTGTCGATTCGCGAGAATCGCGACTTTAATCTCAGTATTTGGCCTAGTTTAACATCATTTTTACAGCGCGAATTCTAGTCTGGGCGGCAGAAAACGGCCACTGTCGCGAACAGTGCCGGCAACCCCGATACAATCGGAACATGGGATTCCAACGTGGAACAACAGGTCAGCGTCGAACAAGCCACCCAATTCGCCGAAAGAGCGCATGCGGCCATGCAGCAGCATGACGTGCCGCCGACACCGTCAAATTTCGCCGTCTGGTACCACTACTATTCCGGCCGGTTCCCGGACCTCACCCGCGCCATCGAGATCCACATCGCCAACAAACGGACGTTCGACGCCGCGTTGAACCGGGAGTTGCACGACCGGTTCTTCGGCTCCGAGAACGAGGCGAACAACATCCGCCAGATCAGCTCGCAGATTGAAAGCACGCTGGGCGACGTCCTGCATCGCATGGGCGAGGTCGGCGCCAGCGCCGACCGCTACGGCGACGTGCTGGCCGCGGTCAGCAGCGAGATCGCCGGCGCCGACAGCAGCGGCGTCCAGGAGATCGTCGCCAAGCTGGTCTCCGAGACCCGGCGCATGGCCGATCAGAACGACTCGCTGCAGGCGGAGCTGGAGACCTCCTCGCTGGAGATCAACCAGTTGCGCGAGGATCTGGCGAATGTCCGCCAGGAATCGCTGACCGACGCGCTGACCGGCATCGCCAACCGCAAGATGTTCGACACCACGCTGCGGGAATGCGCCGACGCCGCCCTGCGGAACGCCGAGCCGATGTCGCTCATGCTGCTGGACATCGACCATTTCAAGAAGTTCAACGACACCTTCGGCCACCAGCTCGGCGACAAGGTGCTGCAGCTCGTCGCCCATACGCTGACCCAGTGCGTGAAGGGCCGGGACCTGCCGGCGCGCTATGGCGGCGAGGAATTCGGCATCATCCTGCCGCAGACCAACTTGGAGGCCGCGACCACGCTGGCCGACCAGGTCCGGCTGTCGGTCGCGCAGCGCAAGATCGTGCGCAAGAGCACCGGCCAGGACCTCGGCACCATCACCATGTCGATCGGCGTCTCGGCCTATGTCCCGGGCGAGGACCTGGCCGGCCTGATCGAGCGGGCCGACGGCGCGCTCTATGCCGCCAAGGATGCCGGCCGCAACCGGGTAATGGCGCGGGCCGCCGACACCAACGTCGCCGCCATCGCCGGCTGACCACGGGCGGCGTCCGCCGGCGCCCATCCCGTTTCCGGCGCTTCGGGCTTGCCCCGAAGCCGGCCTCTGCCGCATGCTTGCGGCCACGCCATCAACAACCGGAAACAAAGAGAATGACCGAGGGACCTATCGGCGCCGCCGTTCTGGCGGCGCTGCGCGAACTGGATACGCCTACCGTCTGCAACGCGCTCGAGATCGCCGCGCCCGAACGCCGAGGCCACGGCTACACGGTCGAGCCGCTGGTCTGCGCTCGGACCGACCTGCCGCCGATCGTCGGCTATGCCCGCACGGCGACGATCCGCGCCATGCAGCCGAGCCAGGACGACCCCGAGACCGCCAAGGCCAAGCGCCTGGCCTACTACACGCACGTCGCCGAGGGCCCCGGCCCGACCGTCACCGTGATCCAGGACCTGGACGGCGGCCGGATCGGCTACGGCGCCTTCTGGGGCGAGGTCAACAGCAACATCCACAAGGGCCTGGGCTGCCTCGGCGTGGTCACCGACGGCAGCATCCGCGACCTGGAAGACATCGCCGACGGCTTCCAGCTCCTGGCCGGCCGGGTCGGCCCGTCGCACGCGCATGTCCATCTGGTGGATGTCGGCGGCACGGTGAACGTCGCCGGCATGCTGGTCAGCCCCGGCGACCTGATCCACGCCGACCGGCACGGCGCCGTGGTCATTCCGGCCAACGTCGCCGCCGAGGTGCCGGCGGCGGCCGAGCTGATCGCCCGACGCGAGGCGGTGATCCTGAAGGCCGCCAGGAGCCCCGACTTCGACATCGACAAGCTGAAGCGGGCGATGGCCGATCAGGCCGAGATCCACTGACGGGAACGCGCTGACATGACGGAACAATCGGAAACGGCGGTCCTGGTCAGCCGGCCCGCGGACTTCGTGCTGCAGGTGCGGATCAACCGGCCGAAAGCCATGAACGCACTGAACGGCGCCGTGCTGGGCGGCATCGCCGCGGCGCTGGGCGACGCCGTCGATGACGATTCGGTGCGCTGCGTCGTGCTGACCGGCGACGAACGGGCCTTCGCCGCCGGCGCCGACATCAAGGAGATGCCGACCCGCACGCCGGCGACCGTGCTGACCGACCGGCGCGGCGCCGACTGGCACGCCGTCGCCGGCTTCCCGAAGCCGATCGTCGCCGCCGTCAACGGCTACGCGCTCGGCGGCGGCTGCGAGCTCGCCATGTCCTGCGACATCGTCGTCGCCGGCGAGAACGCCATGTTCGGCCAGCCGGAAGTCAATCTCGGCATCATCGCCGGCGCCGGCGGCACCCAGCGGCTGGTCAAGGCGGTCGGCAAGTCGCTGGCCATGAAGATGCTGCTGGCCTCGGAATTCATCGATGCGCGGACGGCGCTGGCCGCCGGCCTCGTCTCCGACGTGGTGGCGCCGGAACTGACCCTGGAACGCGCCGTGGCGCTGGCCGGGACCATCGCCTCGAAGGCGCCACTCGCCGTGCGGCTGACCAAGCAGGCGGTGCTGCGCTCGTTCGACGTCAGCATGGCGGCCGGCCTCGACTACGAGCGCAACTGCTCGGCCGCCCTGTTCGGCACCGAGGACCGCCTGGAAGGCGTCACCGCCTTCATCGAGAAACGCCAGGCCGATTTCAAGAACCGCTGAGCCGGCGCCGGAGGAGAAGACCGATGAGCTACGAGACCATCACGCTCGACCAGGCCGACGGCGTGGCCCTGCTGACCCTGAACCGGCCGGACAAGATGAACGCGCTCAGCCACGGCATGGTCAACGAGCTGAGCGACGCCATCAAGCGCATCGCCCGCGACGACGGGATCCGAGCGGTGCTGCTGACCGGCAACGGCCGCGGCTTCTGCGCCGGCGCCGACCTTGCCGAAGGCATGATGCGGAACGATGGCGGCACCGACCTCGGCAAACAGGTCGCCGACGGCATGGAGCGCCTGCACAACCGGCTGGTCCGGGCGCTGGCCAAGCTGGAGAAGCCCGTCGTCGCGGCGGTGAACGGCGCCGCGGCCGGCGGCGGCATGAGCCTGGCGCTGACCGCCGACATCGTCATCGCCGCCCGGTCGGCCTATTTCGTCCTGGTCTTCGGCCCCAACCTCGGCATCGTCCCGGACATGGGCGCGTCCTGGCTGACGCCGCGCCTGGTCGGCGACGCGCGGGCCCGCGGCATGGCCTTGACCGGCGAGCGCATCCTCGCCGAGAAGGCGGCCGACTGGGGCATGATCTGGAAGGCCGTCGACGACGAGGCGCTGCTGGACGAGGCGCGGACGCTGGCGGCGAAGCTGGCCGGCGGCCCGACCCGCGGCTTCGGCCTGATCAAACGCGCGCTGCTGGCCTCGGGCCAGAACAGCCTCGACGCCCAGCTCGACCTGGAGCGGGACATGCAGAACATCGCCGCCCGCACCCACGATTTCAGCGAGGGCGTCGCCGCCTTCGTCGGCAAGCGGCCGCCGGCCTTCAAGGGCCATTGAGGCTGGCCGCGTGAACGAGATGTCGGATGCCATCGCGCTGGAGATCGCGGGCAAGGCCGGCAACGCCATGTACGCGCGCGATCACGCGGCGCGGGCGCTCGGCATCCGGCTGGAGGAGATCCGGCCCGGCTTCGCGCGGATGAGCATGACGGTCCGCGACGACATGGTAAACGGCCATGACATCTGCCATGGCGGCTTCACCTTCACGCTCGCCGACACCACGCTCGCCTATGCCAGCAATTCCTACAACGCCGTCGCCGTGGCCCAGACCGCCACCATCACGTTCACCTCGCCCGGCCGCCGCGGCGAGGTCCTGACGGCGGTCAGCGAGGAACGCAGCCACGGCGGCCGTACCGGCATCTACGACGTCGTCGTCAGCGGCGAGGACGGCCGCGCCGTGGCTCAGTTCCGCGGCATCACCCAGCGGATCAAGGGCGAGGTCGTTGCCGGCCTGCCGGTCTCCCAATAGCCTGACGCCCTTCCGATGAGTCGCGGACCATGACCAAGCAACGGCGAAACACCCCACCGGACCGGACCCTGCTCGACCCGATCGAGACCGCCAGCCGCGACGAAATCGCCGCGTTGCAATTGTCGCGCCTGCGCACGACCCTGGCCCATGCCTATGCCAACGTGCCGCATTACCGCGCCAGCTTCGATGCTGCCGGCGTGCATCCCGACGACTGCAAGGTGCTGTCGGATCTCGCCAGGTTCCCGTTCCTGACCAAGGACGACCTGCGCCGGCACTATCCCTTCGGCCTGTTCGCCGTGCCGCGCCAGCGGGTCGTGCGCGTGCATGCCTCGTCCGGCACCACCGGCCTGCCCACCGTCGTCGGCTACACGGCGAACGACATCGACGTCTGGGCCCGGGTGATGGCGCGCTCGATCCGCGCCGCCGGCGGCCGGCCCGGCGATCTCGTCCACGTCGCCTACGGCTACGGCCTGTTCACCGGCGGTCTGGGCGCGCATTACGGCGCCGAGAAGCTGGGCTGCACCGTGGTGCCGATGTCGGGCGGCCAGACCGAGAAGCAGGTGCAGCTCATCAACGACTTCGGCCCGGCGGTGATCATGGTGACGCCGTCCTACATGCTGGCGATCGCGGATGCCTTCGAGGCACAGGGGATCGATCCGTCGACGACGTCGCTCCTGGTCGGGATCTTCGGCGCCGAGCCCTGGACCGAAAGCATGCGGACCGAGATCGAGGCGCGGTTCGACATGGACGCCGTCGACATCTACGGCCTGTCCGAGGTCATGGGCCCCGGCGTCGCCAACGAATGCGTCGAGACCAAGGACGGCCTGCATATCTGGGAAGACCATTTCTATCCCGAGATCGTCGACCCGGCGACCGGCGAGGCGGTGGCCGACGGCGAGCACGGCGAGATCGTCTGGACCAGCCTGACCAAGGAGGCGTTTCCGGTCGTGCGCTACCGCAGCCGCGACCTGACCCGCCTGCTGCCGGGCACGGCGCGCTCGATGCGGCGCATGGAGAAGATCACCGGCCGCTCGGACGACATGCTGATCATCCGCGGCGTCAACGTGTTCCCGACGCAGATCGAGGAGATCGTGCTGAAGGACGACCGGCTGTCGCCGCACTACCTGCTGGAGGTGCGGCGCGAAAAGGCGCTGGACGAGCTCGACGTGCTGGTCGAGTGCCGGCCCGACTTCGCGGCCGGCGGCGACCGCGACGGCGCCGCGGCCGAATTGCGCCATCACATCAAGTCGCTGGTCGGCGTCACCGCCCGGGTCCGGCTGGTCGACCCCGACAGCATCGAACGCTCGATGGGCAAGGCCAAGCGCGTCATCGACCTGCGCCCGAAGACCTGATCCCCCAAGATACCGTCATGCCGGCACAACGGGCTAACGCCCGAACAGGCGGGCGAGAAAGCCGCCGCCGCGGCGTTTCGCCAGGTATTGCTGATGATAGTCCTCGGCCCGCCAGAATGACCCGACCGGCGAAATCTCGGTGACGACCTCGCCGCGATGCCCGCCGGACGCCCGCTGGGCCGCTTTCGACGCCCGCGCCGCGGCTTCCTGCCCGGCATCGTGATAGAAGATGGCCGAACGGTACTGCGTGCCGACGTCGGGCCCCTGGCGGTTCAGTTGCGTCGGGTCGTGCGCCTCCCAGAACACGTCGAGCAGTTCGTCGTAGCCGATCCGGTCGGGGTCGAACTCGACGCGCACGACCTCGGCATGGCCGGTGGCGCCGCCGCAGACGTCCTCGTAGGTCGGCCGCTCGACATTGCCGCCGGCATAGCCGACGCAGGTCGATGTCACGCCCCCGAGCCCGCTGAAGGCCTGCTCGACGCCCCAGAAGCAGCCCGCCGCGAACGTCGCTTCCGCCATGGTCCGTTTCCTTTCGCTTCGTCGTCGGCTACCGGCTCACGGTCCGACGAACTCGGCCAGGAAAGCAAGCTGAATGTCGGCGGCGCCGAACGCCGCCAGGTCGTTGTGACCGGCGCCCGGCAGGAACACGCCGCGCTTCGGTTCCGGCGCCGCCGCCAGCAGCCGCCGCCCCTGCGCCACGGGCACCACGCGGTCGCGCGCGCCGTGCACGATCAGCACCGGCGCCGTGACGCCGGCGATGTGCCGGATGGACTCGAAACGGTTCGTGGCCAGCGTCGCCACCGGCAGCAGCGGATAATGGTAGCGGCCGGCATCGACGATCGAGGTGAACGGCGCCTCCAGGATCAGCGCCGCCACCCGATGGCGCGCCGCCAGTCGGATCGCGACCGCGCTGCCCAGCGACTCGCCGAACAGCACCACGCGGCCGGGCGGGACGCCGGCCTCGGCGAGATAGGCGAGCCCGGCCGCGCCGTCGGCCACCAGTCCCGCTTCCGACGGCGTGCCCGGATTGCCGCCATAGCCCCGATAGCCGACCAGCAGCACGCCAAGGCCGGCGGCGCGGAACGGCCGCAGCTTGGGCACCCGGCCGGCGATGTTGCCGGCATTGCCGTGCAGATAGACGATCGTCGGCCGGCCCGGCTCGGCCGCCGCGTGCCAGGCCGTGAGCGACAGGCCGTCCGCCGTCGTCAGCGTGACCACGTCGTAGTCCGCCGCGCCGACCTCGACCGGCGCCGGCAGCTTGTCGGCCGGAAAGTACAGCAGCGCCCGCTGCAGGCAGCCGGTGAGCAGCACCGCCATCGCGGCGGAAATCAGCAATGGCAACGCGCGCATGGGTCTTCCCGTCGATGCGTTCGGGATATGGGGTCGCGGCGGCGCGGCGGCAAATTAGTTTCTCTTGCAACTAATTATGGTAGGATGGCGAACCGCATCGCGATCGCAACACCGGTTGGGAGGCAAGCCGGATGCCCGCCTACGCCTATCCGCATTATGACGCCGTCCGCCCGCCCGAGCTCGACGGCGAAAACCTCCTGCACGACGTCGTCATCGTCGGCGGCGGCCCGGTCGGTCTCAGCCTGGCGCTGGACCTGGCCCAGCGGGGCGTGCGCTCGGTCGTCCTGCAGTCGAGCAATACCTTGAGCGAGGGCAGCCGGGCGCTGTGCTGGTCGAAGCGGACGCTGGAGATCCTCGACCGCTTCGGCGTCGCGCGGCCGATCGCCGAGCGCGGCTTCACCTGGAGCACCGGCCGGGTCTATGCCGGCGACCGCGAGGTCTATCACTTCGACCTGCAGCCCGAGCGCGACCAGCCCTTCCCCGCCTTCGTCAACCTGCAGCAATACTTCGCCGAGGAATACCTGGTCGACGCCACGCGGCGCGCCGGCGGCCTGATCGAGCTGCGCTGGCAGAACAAGGCCACGGGCATCGCGCAGGACGGCGACGGCGCGACGCTCACGGTCGAGACGCCGCACGGCTACTACCCGCTGCGCGCCCGCTATGTCGTCGCCTGCGACGGCGCCAAGTCGACGATCCGGCGAGCCATGGGGCTCGGCTTCGAGGGCCGGGTGTTCGAGGACAATTTCCTGATCGCCGATGTCGATGTCGCCGGCGACGTCGGCGCCAAGGACCGGCGGTTCTGGTTCAATCCCAGCTTCGATCCGAGCGAGACGGCGCTCTGCCACGGCCAGGGCGACGGCATGTGGCGGGTCGATTTCCAGCTCGGCTGGGACGTCGACGTCGCGGCCGAGATGCGGCCGGAACGGGCGCTGCCGCGGATCAAGGCCCTGCTCGGCCGTGACGACGTGGAAACGACCTGGATCAGCGTCTACACCTTCCAATGCCGCCGGGTCGAGCATTTCCGCCACGACCGCGTGCTGTTCGCCGGCGACGCCGCGCACCAGGTCTCGCCGTTCGGCGCGCGCGGCGGCAATTCCGGCATCCAGGACGCCGAGAACCTGGCCTGGAAGCTGGCGCTGGTGCTCGACGGCCGCGCGCCCGACGCGCTGCTCGACAGCTACCACGACGAGCGCGCCTACGCGGCCGATGAGAATATCCGCGTCACCAGCCGCACGGTCGACTTCATGACGGCGAAGACGCCGCTGCGCGCCCGCATGCGCCAGGCCGTGCTGGGCCTGGCCGAGAAGCACGACTTCGCCCGCGCGCTGATCAATTCGGGCCGGCTGTCGACGCCGACGGTCCACGACGGATCGCCGCTGAACAGCGACCACGGACTCGCCGGCCCGGCGGCGCCCGGCGGCCCCTGCCCCAACCGCCGGCTCGCCGACGGCGGCTGCCTGCTGGATCATCTCGGCCGCGGCCTGCGCTTCGAGGGACTGTACATGGCCGACGGCGCGCCCGGCGCCATGCCGCTCCCGGCCTTCAAGACCCTGCGGGCGGCGGATGTGCCGGTCGACACCATCGTCGTCGGCGCCGGGGACGCCGAGGGCTTGCGCGCGCTGCCGGACCCCGACGGCCGCGTCGCCGCGACGCTCGGGGCCGCTCCCGGGCAGTACATCCTGCTGCGGCCCGATCAGCACGTCGCCTCGGTGCTGCCGACGTTCGACCTCGCCGACGCGCGGGCGGCGCTCGACCGGGCGCTGGCGAGACCACCCGCGCCGGCCATGGCGCGGGCGGGAGAATGACCATGGCCGAGCGCATGCGCACCGACCTCAACATCGCCGACGCGGACGCCTTCTACGAGGCGCTGATCCGCAGCCACGAGGGCCTCAGCGACGACGACAGCAACCTGCTGAACGCCCGCCTGGTGCTGCTGCTGGCCAACCAGGTCGGCGACATGGCGATACTGCAGCAATGCCTCGCCGCCGCCCGCGACGGCCTGGACTGACGGCGTACCGTGGTCACGCCCGCGCGGGCCGTTCCCCCGAATCGGGAAATGCCCGCCGGAAGGCGTCACCGCTTCCGGCGTTTCCTTTTCGGCGCCTTGGCGGATTCGGCCCGCAGCGCCGCGTCGACGGACTTGCGGGCCCAGGCGAGGATGTCGTCCTCGTTGTCGGCGACCTCGTCCGGCACCCGGTGGTAGGACATCACCGCGCGCGTGCCGCCCTTCGCCGCATAGACGAAGGGGCCGGCGCCCAGGGCCTCGTAGTCGCCCCGGTTCCGGTCGTCGACCTTGAAATAGAGCTCGTCGTCCGAGATCAGCGCGAACATCAGGCCGCGATAGAAGATGCCGACGCCGCCGAACATGCCCCGCGTCGTCACCTTGCCGACGGGCTGCAGCAACGCCTCGACATAGGCGCGGTATTCCTTCGAATAGGCCACGCGCGCACTCCGCGAGTTCCGGTCTCAATGCCCCCAAGTTTGTCATTGCCGGACTTGATCCGGCAATCCACGAGCGGCGGTCCTGGATCGCCGGGTCGAAGCCCGGCGACGACGATGTGGAATACGGAACGGCCGGCGTTCCCGGCGTCAGGGCCGGGGCCGGCCGATCGTCTGGTACATCTCCGGCCGGCGCTGGTCCATCAGCGGATAGCGGCGCTTGACCTCGCCGATGAAGCCGAGGCCGATCCGGGCCGTGGTCACGCCTTCCTCGTCCGACGCCGTCGCCACCACCGTGCCCCAGGGATCGACGATCATCGAGCGGCCGACGAAGGC
>JANQKO010000163.1 GCA_028281075.1 Alphaproteobacteria bacterium
CGCCGCCTCGCCCGCCTGGCCCAGGCGCCCTTCCTCAAGGTCGAGGCGACCAAGTTCACCGAGGTCGGCTATGTCGGCCGCGACGTCGAGCAGATCATCCGCGATCTGGTCGAGGTCGCCATCGCCATGGTCCGCGAGCGCAAGCGCAAGGAGGTGACGGCCCGGGCCGAGCTCAACGCCGAGGAACGGGTGCTGGACGCGCTGGTCGGCGAGAATGCCGGCAAGTCGACCCGCGACGCCTTTCGCCAGAAGCTGCGCTCGGGCGAGCTTGACAAGAAGGAGATCGAGATCGATCTCGCCGATACCGGCGGCGGCATGCCGACCTTCGAGATTCCCGGCATGCCCGGCGCCCAGATGGGCATGCTCAACCTCAATGACATGCTGGGCAAGGCCTTCGGCGGCCGCACCAAGCGCAAGCGCATCACGGTCGAGGATTCCTACGACCTCCTGCTGGCCGAGGAGAGCGACAAGCTACTCGACGACGAGCAATTGACGCGGGAAGCGCTGGCGTCGGTGGAGGAAAACGGCATCGTCTTCCTGGACGAGATCGACAAGATCACGGCACGGGCCGAACGCTCGGGCGCCGATGTCAGCCGCGAGGGCGTGCAGCGCGACCTGCTGCCGCTGATCGAGGGCACCACCGTCTCGACCAAGCACGGACCGGTGAAGACCGACCACGTTCTGTTCATCGCGTCGGGCGCCTTCCACCTGGCCAAGCCCTCCGACCTGCTGCCCGAGCTGCAGGGCCGGCTGCCGATCCGGGTCGAGCTGAAGGCGCTGACCGAGGATGATTTCAAGCGCATCCTGACCGAGCCGCAGTTCAGCCTGATCAAGCAGTATGTGGCCCTGATGGGCACCGAGAAGGTGACGCTCGAGTTCACCGACGACGCCATCGACGAGCTCGCCAGGCTGGCCGCCGAGGTCAATAACAACGTCGAGAATATCGGCGCCCGGCGCCTGCACACGATCCTGGAACGGGTGCTGGACGACATCAGCTTCGCCGCCAGCGACAAGCCCGATCAGACCATCAGCATCGACGCCGCCTTCGTGCGCACGCATATCGGCGACCTGGCGAAGGACGCCGACCTGTCGAAGTTCATCCTCTAGGACGGGATGCCGCCGGGCCGGGTCGGCCACGCGCCGGCGGCGCCGGCGAACGAAAATGTCACGACATTGGATATTGGCATGCCAGGCATGGGATACGGTCGGGCGACGGATGACCCGGACATTATGACCAATTAGCTGTACCCCTATCCGGTATTATGGAAACTTTAATCAGCCAGATTCTGAATTATACGCTGGATTGTGCATTTTCAGACAATTCAGTAAGATAAATCAGGATAGAGCGTTCTTTTTTGCACATCACTGGCGAATCATGCGGGATTGGGACGATATCCGGTTCTTCCTGGCGGTGGCCCGGGGCGGCAACCTGTCGGCCGGCGCGCGGCTGCTCGGCGTCCGTCACACGACCGTCCTGCGGCGGCTCGACGCGCTGGAGGCGCGGCTCGGCCTGCGGCTGTTCGAGCGGCGGCCGGACGGCTACGCGGCGACGCCGGCGGGCGAGGAGATGCTGACCACGGCGCGGCGGGTCGAGGACGAGATGCTGGGCATGGGCCGCCGCCTGGCCGGCGGCGACGCCGCGCTCGCCGGCGGCGTCCGGCTGGCCGCGCCCGACGACCTGGCCAACGCGCTGCTACCGCCGATCATCGCCGGCCTGCGCCGCCGGCATCCCGGCATCGCGCTCGAGCTCTTCGTCGCCGATCCTGGCGCCAACCTGACGCGGCGCGACGCCGACGTCGTGCTGCGGCCGGGCGGCCCGCCGCCGGACGGCGTTATCGGCCGCCATGTCGCCGATATCGCCTTCGCCGTCTACGGCGAGCGCGGCTTCGTCGGCAGCCGGCCGCCGCTGATGCGCGCCAGCGACCTGATGCAGGAGAACCTGCTGGCGCCCGACGACACGCTGGCCGACACGAACGTGGCGCAATGGCTGCGCCAGGTCGTGCCGGGGAGCCGGGAAATCTACCGCTCGAACAGCTTCGCGCACCTGATGATCGCCTGCGCGACGGGCATGGGCTTCGCCGTCCTGCCCTGCTTTCTCGGCGACACGGTGCCGGATCTGATCCGCGCCCTGCCGCCGCAGCAGGCCATGCGCCGTCCGCTCTGGATGCTGACCCATCGCGACGTCCGGGCCACGGCCCCGGTCCGCGCGGTGATGGATTTCGTCGCCAACGGGATCACCGCGAAGAAGGTCCTGCTGGAAGGCCACGCCATGCCCGCCGCGCCGCGTTGAGGCGGGATGTCCTGAGAGCCTGGACGAATATAATCCCTTTGAATTCAATCGCTTAATCTCCCTGTTTGTAACCGGGGCAAAAGTCCGGGCGTTTTCGGATTCCTTGGGATTCCCTCATCTATTAGGGACTGTCCCTATTAAGCTCCCGCGCGAAGAAATCACCGCGTCGTCATGCCGGCGGAGGCCGGCATCCATGGGCCTTGCCGGCAAGCGCCGCGCCGGCAGTCGGATGCCGATGTATAGCGGCCCCCGGCTACGCCAGGGCAGATTCAGCCGGTATCGACGTGGCGGGAGACCGAGCCGATGCCGGAACCCCCCAAGACGTCGTCATTCAACGGGCGGCCAGTCCCATGGATGCCGGCCTCCGCCGGCATGACAATTGGGGGCGAGCCTTCGGCGCTTTCTTCAAGGCCGCGCGGGCTGGCATGACCGTGGTCCGGGATGAATGACAAACCGCCCGGACTTTTGCCCCGGTTACCGCCTTTTTCGTCATCACCGGGCTTGACCCGGTGATCCAGGACCGCGCGTGGGGCACGTGCTGCCAGGATTGCCGGATCAAGTCCGGCAATGACGACGTGGGGATGCTGTCGTCTGAGCTGTTGATGTCGCGGGAAGCATTTCCGGCCAGACTCTCGGGTCGGATCGCCGATTAGGCCCGCCCCGCGCTAATCGGCCGCCTCGCCCACTTCCCGGAGCATCCGGTTGACCTTGTCCTCGGGCAGGTCGCGGATGGTTTCGGCCAGGCGGTTGGCCAGCAGGGTATGGCGCGGGCTCAGGCCCGACGTGTCGATGGTGATGCGCGGATGGCTGAGGCGGGCGAGCCGGCGCAGCTCGTCGGCCTCGTCCCAGATGATGTGGAAATAACTGCAGATCTGATCCACCAGGATCGGCGACGGCCGGCCGCGATGGCCATGTTCCAGCGCCGACAGGTAAGCGGCCGAAATCTGCAGGTCGGCGGCCATCCGCTTCAGCGTCACGCCCTGCCGCCGCCGGAGCTGCCGGATGCGCTGGCCGAGGGGCGTCATCCGGCCTCAGTCGACCCGGAGCCCGCGCGAGCGATGCCAGTCGTCGATCGATTCGCGCGGATATTCGCCGAACCGGTCGACGTTGTCGCCCTCGTGCGGCACGACCCAGGGCGCGGCCGAGTCCAGCATGATGTCGACGAAGGCGGCCGGCCTGGGCAAGGGCGTGTCGATCGCCGAGGCGTGCGGGTGGATCAGTTCCGGCCAGGTCTCGCTGTAGCACCAGAGCGGCGAGCCGCAATTGCGGCAGAAATGCCGCTGCAGGTCGCTTTCACCGCCGTTCATCCTGGCCCGGTAGACCGACAGGTTCTCGCGGCCGTCCACCTTCAGGCTACCGGCGATGCCACCCAGATTGATCGCGAACCCGCCGCTGCCCGCGGTCTTGCGGCAGATCGAGCAATAGCAGCGCATGTAGGGCTGCGGCGTATGCGATTCGAGCGAGAACCGCACCGCGCCGCAATGACAGGAGCCTTCCAGCAGCATCACACGCCCTCCTTCAGGTCGGCTTCGTCTCGCGCCGCCGGCGCAGCAGCACGTAGAGCGCGCCGTCGCCGCCATGCTGGCGCCGCGCCGGCTGCACCGACAGCACCTTGTCGCCGAGGCCCGGCTCGGACAGCCACAGCGGCACCTGCCGTTTCAGCACGCCGCGCCGGCGGTCGGGCATGATCTCGTCCGCCTCGTCGGCGCCTGGCATGCCCTTGCCGGTGATGATCAGCACGCAGCGCCGGCCGATCGCGTAGCTGGCGCTGATGAAGGCGGTCAGCTCGCGGTGCGCGGCGGTCTGCTGGCGGCCGTGCAGGTCGAGCCGGGCCTCGATCGGCATCCGCCCGCGCTGCAGCCGCTGCGCCGTGCGCTTGTCGACGCCGTTCGGCATGCTCGGCGTGGCCGATGGCGGCGGACGGTCGCTCGCTGGCGCTCGCGGCGGTTTCTTCGCCGTGGCCGGCTTTGCCGTCGCGCGCGGTGCCGCCGGCCGGCGGCGCGCGGTATCGCGCATCGCCGCCTCGAACAGGGTCAGTTCGTCGTCCGTGGGCCCGCGGTCGTCGGATCGGCGGCCCTTGTCACGCCGGGTCGTCATCGATCAGCAGGATATGCAGGCTGCGGGGGCCGTGCGCGCCGAGATGGATCGTCAGCTCGATATCGCCGGTGCGCGATGGCCCGGTGATCATGTTCACCGTGCGTGGCAGGTCGAAGCCGCGGCCGTTCTTGCGTTCCTTGCGCAGCCGGTCCCAGGCGTCCTCGTAGGCGCCGACGATCTGGCTGCGGCGGACCGCCACGACATGATGGTCCGGCAGGAAGTTCAGCGTGGTCGGATGGGCGGCGCCGCTGGTCATCATCAGCGTGCCGGTCTCGGCGATGCCGGCGAAGGCCGGGGTCAGCGACACCACGTCGTCGTCGCCGGCGCGGCCGCTGTTTACCGTCAGCATGGGCTGCGTGTCCCACGGCAGATCGCAGAGCCAGTCGGTCGGCGCCAGCATCACCGCCATGGGCAGGTTGTGCCGCCGCAGGTAGGCCGCGAGCGCCGCCGGCACGTCGGTGTCGCGCGTCAGCCGTTCCACCGACGCCGCCACCGATTCGGCCATGGCGACGAAGCGCTCGACCTGCTCGGCATGGCTGCCGCGGCCGCGTTTCGGAATCAGGTTCGGCTTGTGCCGGCGGATGCGGTCGTCGAGCTCGCGCCGGGCGTCCCGGCTCGGCTCGCCCCGGCCGAGCGACTGGCGGATGCTGGCCAGCACCGCCGCCCGTTTCGGATCGGCCGTCCCGGTCATGGCGCCGGCCGCGCCGCCCGCCGCCGGGCCCGCCACTGTTCCTGGAAGGTCCGGCCCTCGGGCACGGGAAAGTCACGGCCCCGGGTCCAGCCGCCGGCCAGCGGCAGCCGCCGGAGACGGCCCCGCCCGCGGCCCAGGCGTTTCAGCAGGCGCACGGCCAGACGCGCGCCGGCTTCGTAAAGCCAGGGCCGCCGCGCCGTCCAGGCCCAGATGTCGACGCCCCAGCGCTCCATGGCGGCGCTGGCGCCGCTGTCATAGGCCCGTTCGCGCCAATGCCGCATCATCTTCGGCAGCGGAATCCGCATCGGGCAGACGCTTTCGCAGCGGCCGCAGAAGGTCGAGGCGCTGGGCAGGTGCCGGGCATCGTCGATGCCCTCCAGCGACGGCGTCAGCACCGCGCCCATGGGCCCGACATAGACCGCGCCATAGCTGTGGCCGCCGACCGAGTGGTAGACCGGGCAATGGTTCATGCAGGCGCCGCAGCGGATGCAGCGCAGCATGTCCTGGAACTCGGTGCCCAGCATGGCGCTGCGGCCGTTGTCCAACAGGACGACGTGGAAATTCTCGGGCCCGTCGAGGTCGCCGTCGCGCCGGCCGCCGGTCGACAGCGTGGTATAGGCCGAAAAGTCCTGGCCCGTGGCCGACCGGGCGAGCACACGCAGGATCGTCGAGGCGTCCTCCAGCGTCGGCACGACCTTCTCGATCGAGGTGACGACGATATGCGTCCTCGGCAGGGTCTGGGTCAGGTCGCCGTTGCCCTCGTTGGTGACGATGATCGTGCTGCCGGTTTCGGCGACCAGGAAATTGGCGCCGGTGATGCCGACATCGGCGTCGAAATACTTCTGGCGCAGCACCTCGCGCGCCTCGTTGATGATCGCTCCCGGCTCGGTCTGGCGCACGGTCTTGCCGTATTGCCGGTGATGCGCCAGGAACAGGTCCGAGACCTGATCCTTGGTCTTGTGCACGGCCGGGCCGATGATGTGGCTGGGCGGCTCCTCGGCGAGCTGGATGATGTACTCGCCGAGATCGGTCTCGACCGGCGTGATGCCGTGGCGTTCGAGGAAGCCGTTCAGGTGGATCTCCTCGGCGACCATGCTCTTGCCCTTGGTCACCGTCCGGGCGCCGGCCTCGCGGCAGATACCCAGGATCGCCGCGCGGGCGTCCTCGGCCGTGGCGCACCAGTGCACCTGGCCGCCAGCCGCGCGGCAGTTCTCCTCGAAGGTCTCGAGATAGACGTCGAGGTTGGCCAGCACATGGTCCTTGAGTTCGCGGGCGCGGTCGCGCAGCGCGTCGAACTCGGGCAGGCGGTCGGCGGCTTCCTGCCGGCGCGGAATGAAACCGCCCTTGAGCTGGGCCAGCGCCGACTGCAGGTTGCGGTCGGCCATGGCCTCCCGCGCATTGTCCTTGAACTTGCGGGCCTGCATGAACTCCATGGCTCAGTCCTCCCGCGCGCGCGTCGGGCCGGTATCGCCGATCGGCGGCGCGTCGTCCGTCATGCCCGCCAGCACCTCGGCCACGTGGCGCACCTCGACGTCGCCGCCAGCGCGGTGCAGCCGGCCGGCCATGTTCATCAGGCAGCCGAGATCACCGGCCAGCAGCGTGCCGGCGCCGGTGGCGACGATGTCCTTGCGCTTGCGCTCGACGATATCGATCGAGATGTCGGCGTATTTCACGCAGAAGGTGCCGCCGAAACCGCAGCATTCCTCGGCGCTCGGCAGCTCGACCAGCTCCAGCCCCTCGACCTGGCGCAGCAGCTGCCGCGGCTGGCGCTTGACGTTGAGCTCGCGCAGGCCCGAGCAGGAATCGTGGTAGGTGACCTTGCCCTCGAAGGCGGCGTCGACCGCGCGCACGCCCAGCACGTCGGTCAGAAAGCTGACCAGCTCGAAGGTCTTGATGCCGAGCGCGCGGGCGCGTTTCGACCAGGTCGGATCGTCCTGGAACAGCTCGGGATAATGCTTGCCGATCATGCCGGCACACGATCCGGACGGCGCGACCACGTAATCGAAGCGCTCGAAGGCGGCGATCACGCCGCGCGCGATGGCTTGCGCATTGGCCCGGGCGCCGGCGTTGAAGGCCGGCTGGCCACAGCAGGTCTGGGTCGGCACATGCACGCGGCAGCCCGCGTCCTCCAGCAGCTTGACGGCCGCGAAGCCGACGGTCGGCCGGAACAGGTCGGCCAGACAGGTAACGAACAGACCAATATTCTTCGGTTTCCCGGTCATGCTACTCCCTGACCTCGAATCGCCGGCAAGGCCATGCGCGAATGAACGCCAAGAATATATAGCAGCGGTCAGTGGGCGGCGACACCGGGCGCTGGCAGCGATCGCGGCAGCAGCAGATACCAGCGGCCGGGATGCTTCATGCGGCCGGCGATCTCGGCCGCGGCCGCGTCGCCGCCCCAATAGACGTCGCCGCGGATCGGGCCGCGAATGGCGCCGCCGGTGTCCTGCGCCACCATCAGCCGGCGCAGCGGCCGGTCACCGCCGCCGTCCACCGACGGCGCCGATGCGTCGAGCCAGATCGGCAGGCCCAGCGGCACGTGCCGGCGGTCGACCGCCAGCGACCGGCCCGGCGTCAGCACCACGCCCTGCGCGCCCAGCGGACCGTCGGTGTCGAGCGGGCGGAAGAAAATAAACGACGCATTGAGCTGCATGACCTCGGCCGCCGCGTCCGGATTGTCGGCCAGCCATCGCCGGATCGACTGCATCGACACGGTCTCGCGGGTCAGCGCGCCGCGCCGGATCAGCTCGCGGCCGATGGCGAAATAGGGATGGCCGTTATGGCCGGCATAGCCCAATCTCAGGTCGCCGCCGTCGGCCAAGGCAACCCGGCCCGAGCCCTGGATCTGCAGGAAGAAGGCGTCGACCGGATCATCGACCCAGACCAGTTCCAGGCCGCGCCCCGCCAGCGCGCCGGCGTCGATCTCGGCCCGCGTGGCATAGGGCAGCAGCCGCCCGCCGACCACGCGGCCGGCGATGCGCGCGCCGGCCAGGTCGTCGCGAAAGCGGCCGAGGTCGACCATCACCAGGTCGTCGGGCTTGGCCAGCAGGGGCGTCGTGAAGGCCCCGCCCGGCGCGCGGCTGCCACGCAACGCCGCCTCGTAGTAGCCGGTGAACAGGCCCTCGGTCGCGGCCCCGATCGTCACGGCATAGGGCCGGAAATGGGTCTCGAAGAAAGCGCGCGCCGGCGCCGGCGTCCCGGGCGGCAGGGCCAGCGCCGCCGCGCAGATCGGCTGCCAGTCGGCCACCGTGCCGGCGATTCCGCCGCGGCCCAGCGGCCGGTCGGCCGGCAGGCGCCGCCAGCGCGCGCAACTGCGCGCGAGGGCCGTGACGGCGGCGGCGTGGTTATCGTCGGCCCAGCCCGCGAGATCGTCGAAGGCCGCCGGAACCAGTGCCAGGCGCGGCGGCGGGCTCGGCTTGGTGACGAACCAGAGGCCGAGGCCGAGACCGATCAGAACCGGTATGGCGAGGATTGCCGCGGCGCGGCCGGACATCGCGGCGCGGTGCTAGTTTTCGCTGCGGGTCGAGACCAGCGCCCAGTTGGGATTGCGCGCGTCCACGTTGCGCGCGAACGTCCAGATGTCGACCACCTCGTGTTCGGCCGGGTTCGAGCCGGGGACCATCTCGCCGTCCTGGTCGCGGACGACGCTGATCATGTCGGAGACGAACTTCACCGTGACCTCGGCATTGCGGCCGTTCATGCCGGCCTCGACGATATCGGCCGCGCGCAGGTCGGTGATCGAGGTCTCCATCGTCTGGCCGGCGTCGTCGCGCGACTGGATGGCCTGCGCGAAGTTCTCGTAGACCTCGTCGTTCAGCAGCATCTTCAGGTCGTCGCGGCGGCCGTCGGCAAAGGCCAGCACGATCATTTCGTAGGCGGCGCGGGCACCGCCCAGGAACTCGCCGGGCTCGAAGTCGCGGTCGGCGATCTTGATCTGCGTCAGGCCCGGACCGACCGGCGAATCGTCGGCCCAGAGCTTCGCCTCGGCTTCGTTGTCGGCCGCCGGATCGTGGTCGCCGCGGTTCGGCAGCGACACCACGTTATCGTCGGCGACCTCGTCCTTGCCGTTGGTAAACGGGTCCTGGCGCCGCCGCTCATGCCCGGTTCGACGGCCGAGCACGCTGCGCAGCCGCAGCAGGACAAAGCCCGCCACCATGACGAAGAAGATGATGTCGAGAAACTGCAGACCTTCGCCCATGTTTGCCCGTCTGGAGTATACGTGCGAGATTTGCACGCGGATCGGGTGGCCCGGCTTGGCCGTTGATCCGACCACACTACGACTCGTCTCGAACCGAGTCCAGCCACCGCGATACGTATGGAAACCGTTATAGGTAAATAGTTCCTTGCGACGGAGGGGGCAAGCTTGGCCCTGCTTATCCTTCTGGCGTTCATCGCCGTGCCGCTGATCGAGATCGCGGTGTTCATCGAGGTCGGCGGCCGGATCGGGCTGGTCTCGACGCTGGCCGTGGTCGTGGCCACGGCGCTGGCCGGCACCTATATGCTGCGGCTGCAGGGCCTGTCGACGCTGCATCGGGCACAGACGGCGATGAATCGCGGCGAGCTGCCGCTGCGCGAGGTGTTCGACGGCCTCTGCCTGCTGGTCGCCGGCGCGCTGCTGCTGACCCCGGGATTCGTCACCGACGCCGTCGGCGGTTCGCTGTTCATTCCGGCTGTGCGGGCGGGCCTGCGCCGGCTTCTGGGCCGCTGGTTCGCGGCATCGGGCGGGGTGCGCATGCAGGGCGGACCGGGACCGGGCCGCCAGGACGGCGGGACCACCATCGACGGCGAATACGAGGACCTCGGCGAGGGCGGCGAGGACGACCCGCCGCCGGCCGGCCGGCGCATCGGCGACAAGGACCGCGGCCCGCGTTGAGAAACGCGGGCTGGCTTGCCGGCCGACGCGGTTCCGTGATAGCCAACGCCGCGGCCCAGGTCGGGCCATGACCGGAGGATCCCCAGGAATGACCGACACCAGCGCCGGCGCCGCCGGATCGGCCGCGGCCGATGCCAACCAGATGCCGCAGGTCCAGATCAACGCGCAGTATGTGAAGGACCTGTCGTTCGAGAACCCGAACGCGCCGCAGAGCCTGCTGGCCAGCCAGGACGCGCCGCAGATCGAGGTGTCGGTGGATGTCGGCGCGCGCGCGCTCGGCGACAACCGTTTCGAGGTCGAGCTGCGCATCACCGCGCACGCCAAGCGCGCCGAGCACCAGGCCTTCGTCGTGGAAGTGCTCTATGCCGGCGTGTTCACCCTGCTGAACGTGCCGCAGGAGAGCCTGAAGCCGGTCTGCCTGATCGAATGTCCGCGGCTGCTGTTCCCGTTCGCCCGCCGCATCATCGCCGACGCGACGCGCGACGGCGGCTATCCGCCGCTGCTGCTGGAGCCGATCGACTTCGCCCGCCTGTTCGTCGAGCAGGAGCAACAGGCGCGGCAGGCGCAGGCGGCGCCGGCCGACACTGCCGCGGCGGACGCTGGCACGACCGGCGATGGCGCGGCGGCCGAGGCGACGCCGGCCGACGGTACCGCCGCCGACGAACCCACGGCCTGAACGGCCGCGACGGCGTCCGGCGTTTTCTAGCGTTTCCAGATCGGCGATTTGACGTCGCGTTCGAGAAAGGCCTCGTGCGCCTCGATCTCGGCCGCGGTCGGCGCGTGCGGTCGCGGCGGCCGGATCTCGCGCTCGGCGACCGGCACGCCGGCCCGCGGGCCGGCGTTGGCGGCCAGGCTCAATCCCGGCTGGCGGCCGCCGATCAGCTCCAGATAGACCTCGGCCAGCAGCTCGGAATCGAGCAGGGCGCCGTGCTTGGTGCGGGCCGAGGAATCGACGTTGAAGCGCTTGCACAGGGCATCGAGGTTGGCCGGCGCGCCCGGAAACTTGCGCCGCGCCATCGACACGGTGTCGACGGCCCGGTCGCGCGGGATCGCCGCGCGGTCGAGCGCCGCCAGCTCGGCATTGATGAATTTCAGGTCGAAGTCGGCGTTGTGGATGACCAGCCGGCTATCGCCGACGAAGTCCAGGAACGCGTCGGCGACGGCGCGGAACGGCGGCTTCTCGGCCAGGAAGGCCTCCGACAGGCCATGCACGGCGAAGGCCTCTTCCGGCATGTCGCGCTCGGGATTGATATAGGCCTGCCAGGTCTCGCCGGTGGCGACGTGGTTCAGCAGTTCGACGCAGCCGATTTCGACAATGCGATGACCGACCGCCGGGTCGAGGCCGGTGGTCTCGGTGTCAAGAACGACTTCGCGCATGGACGGGCCTCCGGCTGGGATGGCGCGGCGGCCGTCGCCGCGGCCGGCCGCGCGGCGGCCAGACATGGCCGATTCGCTGCCGGCAGAGTTTGGCGATGCGCCGCGCGCATGACAAGGCGTGGCGCCGGCCGAGGCCGCTCGGAATGACGAAATCGGCCCGCTGCCGCTTGATCCCGTCGGGCACCTGCTGGCCCAGGATCCGGGCGAAGGTGCGGGCGTCCATGTTCGGCCGGGCCAGCACGCGCGCCCTCTGGATCGGGTAGGGCGCGCTGACCACGGCGGCGGCGTCGCAGCGGGCTTCGCCGTTGGTCTCGAACAACAGCGGCACGTCGACCAGCACCAGCGGCGTCCGCCGCCGCGCCGCGCCGGCCAGGAACGCCCGCTGCCGGCGGCCGACCAGGGGATGGATGATGCCCTCCAGGCGCCGCAGCGCCGCCGGGTCGCCGACCACCCGGTCCCGCAGCGCCGTCCGGTCCAGCACGCCGTCCCGCACCACGCCCGGGAAGGCCGCCTCGATCGCCGGCAGGGCAGCACCACCCGGCGCCTGCAGGGCATGCACCGCCGCATCGGCGTCGTAGACCGGCACGCCCAGCCGCCGGAACATCTTCGCGGTTTCGCTCTTGCCCATGCCGATCGAGCCGGTCAGTCCAAGCACGAACATGGTCCGGACCTCAACCGTCGAGCCGTGCCAGCACGTGCGCGTGCTGTTCGGCCGTGACCGTCGGCGCGACGCCGAACCAGGCCGCGAAGCCGGGCCGCGCCTGATGCAGCAGCATGCCGAGTCCGTCGACTGCGCGGTTGCCGCGCGCCCGCGCGTCCGCCAGCAATCGCGTGACCAGCGGCACGTAGACGATATCGTTGACCACCGCCGTGGTCGGCAGCCGTGTCAGGTCCACCTCCAGCGCGTCCTGGCCGGTCATGCCCAACTGGGTCGTGTTCACCAGCAGGGCCGCATCGGCCAGCGGATCGGCGCGCGCCGGCCAGTCGCAGACCGCGATCGGACCGTCGACCGCCGCGGCCAGCGCTTCGGCCCGCGCGCGGGTGCGGTTGAACAGGCGCACCAGCGGTGCGCCGGCGTCCAGCAGCGCCACGACCACGGCCCGCGCCGCGCCGCCGGCCCCCAGCACCACCGCCGGGCCGGCGTCCGCCCGCCAGTCCGGCACGGCGGCGTGCAGGTTTTCCAGGAAGCCGAAGCCGTCGGTGTTGCTGCCCGACAGCGTCCCGTCGGGCTCGACCACGACGGTGTTCACGGCGCCGATGCGCCGGGCCTCGGGGCTGACGCTGTCGACCAGCCGCAGCGCCGTTTCCTTATGCGGCAGGGTCAGGTTGCAACCGGCCAAGCCCAGCTTCGGCAGCGCGCGCAGCGCCGTTTCCAGGTCCTCCGGCGCCACCGCGAACGGCACGTAGGCCCCATCGATGCCGTGCACCTTCAGCCACCAGCCATGCAGCGCCGGCGACAGCGAATGCGCCACCGGCCAGCCGATGACGGCGGCGATACGTGCCTTGCCGCTCAGGCTCATGTCATCACGACCTTATGGCCGCGCAGGAAGGCCAGCAGCGGCAGCAGGGGCAGGCCGAGGATGCTAAAATAGTCGCCCTCGACCTGTTCGAACAGTTGCGCGCCAACACCTTCCAGCGCATAGGCACCGACGGTGGACAAGACGGTATCGCCGGCATCGGCCAGATAGCGGTCGAGATACTCGTCCGAGAAGTTCCGCATCCGCAGCCGCGCCCGTTCCGAATGGTGCCAGATCACGGCATTATCGAGCGCGACGCAAACCGCCGTCATCAGGTCATGCGGCTTGCCGCGCAAGGCCCGCAGGCCGGCCCGGGCATGGGCGGCATCGGCCGGCTTGCTGAACAGGACGCCGTTGCAGACCAGGACCTGATCGGCGCCGATCACCAGCGCCGTGGCCCGGCCGCGGGAGACCCGCAGTGCCTTCATTTCCGCCAGCCCCCGGGCGATCTCGGCGGCACCCATGCCCTCGTTCTGCATCGACTGCTTGAGCGCCGCCTCGTCGATGCTGGCCGGGCGAATCTCGGCCTCGACACCGGCATTCGACAGCAGCCGGGCCCGATAGCGGCTGGACGAGGCCAGGATCAACGGCCGCGCCGGGCTGTCCGGCGAAGCCGTGGTTTGCGCATTAACACTGGTCATAATTCAATTCAGCCTTTATCATTAACCGGTTACAATAGGTTGTTAAGATTTAATCGGACAGAATAACCCGAAGCTGTGTCAGACAAGGCTGAAATCATCCAACTCCCCGTCAGCGCGCCGCGTGATTCCTACGTGGCTGCCCGCGCGCGGCTGACCGGGTTCCTGATCCGATACACCCTTATCGACAGCTACTTCAACTTCATCCGCGACGGCAAGGCTTATCCCTTCGCCGACGCCAGCCAGATCCTGCCCACCGGCAGCGCCCGCAGCACCGAGCGGCCACAGCAGAATACGGCCTTCGTCATCCTGCTGGATGGCACCCTGCCGCGCGGACTGAACAAGCATTTTCGGCTGCGATCGTCCAATCGCGTCACCTGGCGTAACATTCAGCGTCTGGCCCCGGAACTGGACATCTCCGACTTCAAGTCCAGCCAGACCCACCTGCATTCGCCCGACGTCACCAGCCTGCTGGAGAAGCTGTTGACCATGGACTACGCCCTGATCGCCGAACGCGTGGTCGAGGACGATGTCGGGCATGTCTTCAAGTTGAGCCACATGCACGTGAAGGTCGAGCGGCTGACCGACAACGCCATCAAGGATCTGGCCCGTGATCTCGGCTATATCGACCGCCGGCTGTTCGAGCGCGGCGAGGACTATGTCGAGGCGCTGGAGGCCAAGTTCTTCGAATATTACGGTTTTCCGCCCAATGCCGCCGGCCGCCGCAGCGCGGCCGCCATGTCGGCGCAACTGATCGCCAAGAACGGCTTCCCCTTCACGGTCTTCACCTCCAGCCAGGAAGACTGCCGGCTGACGGTGCACGACAACGGCGACGTCATCGAGCAGTATATGCTGGTCCGCCTGGACGCCGGCCACCGGGCCGCCCTCGGCACGGCCGCGAAGCAGATCGGCGTGACCGATCTGTCGCCTTACCTGATCGACGGCGGCGACACCCCCGTGGCGATCTACCGCGCCAGTCTCGAGCGGACGGACGCCACCCGCTCCGGCTCCACGGCCACGCGGGACGAGACCCTGCAAGCGCCCTGGCTGAACATCGGCGACCAAGTGATCGTCGCCAGGCCGTCCGCCGACGCACCGCCGATCCCGTTCGACTGGGCCACGCTCGCCACCGCGTCGGGAGGCTCGTGACACGGCAACAGCCGAAGCGAACCGCCTCCCCGCTTGGTCATTGCCGGACTTGATCCGGCAATCCAGACGGCGCTTGCCCCACGCACAGTGACCACGAGAAAGAAATAAGATGATTGGTTTCGGGCCGGTCTCTCAGAGCTCGGCCCGGCGGGTGTAGAGATTCAGGATCGCCGCCGCCGTTTCCTCGATCGAACGGCGGGTCACGTCGATGGCTGGCCAGCCCTTCTGCGCGAACAGACGCCGTGCCTGCGCCACCTCATCCTTCACCGCCATCAGATCGACATAGTCCGTCTCGTTCGACTGGTTCAGCGACAACAGCCGGTTCCGGCGGATCTGCACCAGACGCTCGGGGCTAGCCGTCAGGCCGACCACCAGGGCGTCGTTCACCTGGCCCAGCTCGTCGGGCAGCGGAATGCCCGGCACGATCGGCACGTTCGCCGCCTTGATCCCCCGGTTGGCGAGATAGATGCAAGTCGGCGTCTTCGACGTCCGCGACACGCCGACCAGAACCACGTCGGCCTGACTCAGATTCTGCATGCCCTGGCCGTCATCATGGCTGAGGCAGTAATGGATGGCGTCGATGCGGCCGAAATACTCCGCGTCCATGACATGCTGCCGGCCCGGCATCTCGCCGGCATCGACGCCGAGATAGTTGGCCAGCCCGGCGATCACCGGATCGAGCACCGACACGCAGGGCACCTGGAGTTGCCGGCAGGCTTCCTGCAGCGGCTCGCGGACATTGTGGTCGACGATGGTCAGCATCACGAGGCCCGGATTGGCGGTGACACCGGCGATCACCCGGTCGACCTGGACATGGTTGCGCACCATGGTCCACAGATGTTCGACCGGATCGGCGCTCTCGAACTGCACCAGCGCCGCCTTCGAGACCGCGCTCAAGGTTTCGCCCGTCGAGTCGGACACGAGATGCAAGTGAAACTTGGTCATGCCTGTCGCTTCGCCGCCGCCGCCGGCGGTGTGGTTAACGTCAATCCCGGGGATAAGCCGGATGTCATCGCCAGGCAACGGATTTTCATGCAGCCATTGCGAGTCCGGTACCGCCAGATATACGTCCGTGGACCTTCCCACCGCCTTAACACGAATACCGGGACCGGACGCGCCCGCGGGCCGATCATCCCCGTTATTCACGTGTTGCCGGAAATGAATTCTCCTTGAGTCGCGGCACTCCCGGCACGATCACCCCTCGAAATCCACCATATCGGCCACGGCGCCTCCCTGGACAGATATCTGTGGACGCCCGTGTGGATGTCCACTAATCCACCGGACTCACAGGCATCCACCTACAACAACAACCTTTTTCTTTAAAACAACATATATGTAGAAAGACGTTATGCAGACCGAGTCCTCTCCTTCCCGCGGGTCCGCGGGCACCAAGTCCGAGCCGCTGCTGATCCGTGTCCTGAAGGGCGAGACGGGCCCACGGCCGCCGGTCTGGCTGATGCGCCAGGCCGGACGCTATTTGCCGGAATACCGCCAGGTCCGGGCACGCGCCGGCAGCTTCATGCGGCTTTGCTATACGCCGGAGCTCGCGGCCGAGGTGACGCTGCAGCCGATCCGCCGGTTTGGCTTCGATGCCGCCATCCTGTTCGCCGATATCCTTCTGATCCCCGACGCGCTGGGCCAGACGGTCGAGGTACGTGAGGGCCAGGGCCCGGTCCTGCCGCCGCTGGCCGATGCCGGTGCCGTCGCCGGCCTGCGGCCCGACCGGCTGCATGAACACCTGGCTCCGGTCTACGAGACGGTGCGGATCCTGCGCCGCGAGCTGCCGGCCGAGGTGGCCCTGATCGGCTTCGCCGGCGCGCCCTGGACCGTCGCCACCTACATGATCGAGGGCGGCACCAGCGCCGACCACGCGACGGCCCTGCGCTGGGCGGTGGAAGACCCCGATGGCCTGCAGCGGCTGATCGACCTGCTGGTCGCGAGCAGCATCGAATATCTGCTGGCGCAGGTGCGGGCCGGCGCGGATGCGGTGCAGATCTTCGATACCTGGGCTGGCCGGCTGCCGGCGTCGGCCTTCGCGCGGTTCTGTCTGGCGCCGGCCGCGGCCATCGTCGCCGGCTTGCGTGCCGAGTATCCCGACCTGCCGGTGATCGGCTTCCCGCGCGGTGTCGGTGAGCGTTATCGCGACTACGTGGTGGAGACCGGGGTCGCCGGCATCAGTATCGATCCCACGGTCGACCTCGACTGGGCGCGGGATGGGTTGCAGCCGCTGGTCGCGGTACAGGGAAATCTCGATCCGCAGGTCCTGGTCGCCGGCGGGGACGGCATGCGCGCGGCCACGTGTCGGATTCTCGATACCCTTGGCCATGGTCCATTCGTGTTCAATCTGGGCCATGGCATCGTGCCGCAGACGCCGCCGGACCATGTCGGCGAGCTGGTTAGGCTGGTGCAGGGCTGGCGGGCCTGACGCGGGCCGGGACTGCCGATGTCGAAGCTGGCCGTGGTGTTGTTCAATCTGGGCGGTCCCGACCGGCCCGAGGCCGTGAAGCCGTTTCTGTTCAACCTGTTCAACGATCCGGCCATCATCGGGCTGCCGAACCCGTTCCGCTGGCTGCTGGCGAAGCTGATCGCGGCCCGGCGGGCGCCGGTGGCGCGCGGGATCTATGCGCAGATCGGCGGTGGGTCGCCGCTGCTGGAGCTGACGCGGGCACAGGCGGCGGCCCTGGAGGCGAGACTGGCCGATGACGGTGCCGTCCGGGTCTTCATCGCCATGCGGTACTGGCATCCGATGAGTGACCGGACCGCGGCCGAGGTGGCGGCCTGGGCACCGGACGAGATCGTCCTGCTGCCGCTCTATCCGCAATTCTCGACCACGACGGTGGCGTCATCGGTGAAGGATTGGACCCTTGCGGCGCGCCGGCTCGGGTTGGCGGCGCCGACACGGACGGTGTGCTGCTATCCGACGGAGGCCGGCTGGGTGCGGGCACAGGCCGATCTTCTGTCCGAAGCGCTTGCCGGACTGCGGGAAGGCGGGCAAACGGCGAGGGTATTGTTCTCCGCCCATGGCCTGCCCAAGAAGGTGATCGATGCCGGCGATCCGTATCAGTGGCAGGTCGAGCGGACGGCCGAGGCGGTGGTTGAGGCGTTGCCGGCGGCGATCCGCGAGACCCTCGACTGGCAGGTCTGCTATCAGAGCCGGGTCGGGCCGCTGGAATGGATCGAACCCTCGACCGAGGACGAGATCGCCCGTGGCGGCGCCGACGGCGTGCCGCTGATCGTGGTGCCGATCGCCTTCGTCTCGGAACATTCCGAGACCCTGGTCGAACTCGATATCGAGTATGCCGAGCTGGCGGAGGCCAAAGGCGTGCCTGCTTACGTGCGGGTACCGGCGGTCGGCACGACCGAACCGTTCATTACCGGCCTGGCCGAGACCGTACGGATGGCGCGCGCGGGTCCGGCCGGCGCCGTGTGCAGCCAGGCCGGGGGCCGCGTCTGCCCGCCGGGGTTCGCGCGCTGCCCCGTCGCCGGCGCCGCCGGGTCGGGGGGGTGACGGTGGATTTCCTCGCCGAATGGTATCTCTGGATCAAGGCGTTGCACGCGATCTCGGTGATCGCCTGGATGGCCGGCATGCTCTATCTGCCGCGCCTGTTCGTCTATCACGCCGAGACGCCGGCGGGCGCGCCGCAGGCCGAGACCTTCGAGGTGATGGAGCGCCGGCTGCTGCGCGCGATCATGAATCCGGCGATGATCGCGGCCTGGGTCTTCGGCCTGTCGCTGCTGGCGACGCCGGGTGTGGTCGACTGGTCGGCCGGCTGGATCTACGTGAAGCTGAGCTGTATTGCGGCCATGACCGTGCTGCACCATATGTTTGGCCTGTGGCGCAAGGATTTCGAGGCCGGCCGCACCCGCCGTCCGGCCAGGTTCTATCGGATCTGGACCGAGGTCCCGGCGGTGCTGATGGTCGTCATCGTCATCATGGTCATCGTGAAGCCGTTCTGAAGCGT
>JANQKO010000280.1 GCA_028281075.1 Alphaproteobacteria bacterium
CATGAGGCCGTCGAGGCAGCGTTCGGTGCGTGCGATCATCAGGTCGGGCGCGTAGCGGTCGACGATGCGCTCGCGGCAGGCGCGTGCCCGGCGCTGCCGCTCCGCCGGTTCAAGCGCGGCCAGCGCGGCCCAGGCCGCGGCCAGGGCATGTGGATCGCCCGGCGGCACCACGGCCCCGGTCGGTCCGACGACCAGCGCGCCATCGCCGACATCGGTGACGGCGCAGGGCACGCCGCAGGCCATGGCTTCGCAGACCGCGTTGGGACAGCCCTCGCCATAGGCCGACGACAGCGTGTTGATGTCGAGCGCGTTCATCACGTCGGGCATGTCGTCGCGGTGGCCGGCCCAGGTCACGCGGTCGCCGATGCCGAGGTCGCGCGCCCTGGCCCGTAATTCGTCCGCGTAGCCGGCCGGGCCGTCGCCGACGCAGATGAACCGCGCCCGGGGCTGTCCGGCCGCGAACGCGGCGGCGGCGGCGAGGAATGTCGGATGGTCCTTGACCGGCACCAGACGGCCGACCAGCCCGATCAGGAGATCGGCCGTGTCGAGGCCGAGCGCGTCCCGCACCCGGCGGCCGGCGGCCGCATCGGGCGTGAAGCGGGCGATATCGATGCCGTTGGGGATGACCATGGTCTTCGCGGCCGGAAAGCCGTTCGCGACGACGTGGCGGCGGCCGGCCTCGGCGTTGCAGACGATGACGTCGGCGGCGCCGGACAGCTTGCGTTCGAACCAGAGGCAGGCGCGCCAGGCCAGGTCGGGCGCCTGCCGGTCCATGTCGGAGGACCGGACGCCCCAGACGAGCCTGGCGCCGGTGGCGAACGGCCGCAATGCCGCCGCGACCACGTTGGGGAAATCGAGGAACGAATAGATGATGTCGGGGTCGAGCCGCCGCGCTAGCCGCCCCAGCCGCCAGGCGAAGCCGGCGACGTCGCCGCGTCCGCGCTTGTCGCCGCTGTGCAGGTCGATCCCGGCGGCGCGCAGGTCGTCGGCGAAGCGGCCGCCGTCATAGAAGGTCAGGACCGACGGCCGGAACCGCCGCCGGTCGAGCCCTTTCGCCAGCGCCACGATCTGCGCCTCGGTGCCGCCGGACTGGAGCGAGTGGGCCAGCAGCAGCACGCGGGCCGGTTCGCGCCCGCCGGCCGCGGCGCCGGTCGTCCCGGACAGGGGGCTTTCCACGGGCGGTCCGTTGTGCGAACTGATAGGCGAGGTTTCGGTCATGATCCAGGAAGGGGACCCGTGTGGCATCGATGCCCGTTGACGGCGGCGGCAGGAAGGTTCTTTACGTCATCAACGAGGCGTATTTCTTTCTGTCGCACCGCCTGGCCGTCGCCAGGGCGGCGCAGCGGCAGGGGTTCGAGGTCCATGTGGCGACCCCGACCGACCATGTCTGGGCGCCCGACGGTTTCAGCCTGACGGCGTTGGCGGACGAGGGCTTCGTGCATCATCCGATTCCGCTGTCCCGCCGCGGCACCAATCCGTTTCGCGAAGTCGCCACGCTGGTTGCCATCTGGCGCCTGTTTCGCCGCCTGTCGCCGGACCTCGTGCATCTGATGACCATCAAGCCGGTGCTGTATGGCGGCATTGCGGCCCGGCTCGCCGGGGTCCCGGCCGTCGCCGCCACCATAACCGGCCTCGGGCAGATGTTCGTCGCCCCGGGCGGCGCGGCCGCCGCCCTGCGCGTCGTCGCCGGCGGCGCCTATCGGCTGGCGCTGGCGCACCGCAATGCCGGCGTCACCTTCCAGAACCGGGAGGACCTGGACCGTCTGGTCGGGTTGAAGGCCGTGCGGCCGGAACGGGCCGTGCTCATTCGCGGCTCCGGCGTCGCGCTTGACGAATTCGTGCCCACGCCGGAACCCGAGGCGACACCGCTGGTCGTCATGCCGGCGCGGCTGATCTGGGAGAAGGGCGTCGGCGATTTCGTCGCCGCCGCGCGCATTCTGCGTGGTCAGGGCGTGACCGCGCGTTTCGCCCTGATCGGCAACACCCGGCCCAGCAATCCGCGCGCCGTGCCCGAGAGCCAGTTGCGGTCGTGGTGCGAAAGCGGGGCGGTCGAGTGGTGGGGGCGCCGCGAGGACATGCCGGCGATCTACGCCGCCTGCCATGTCGTCTGTCAGCCGTCGAAATATGGCGAGGGCGTGCCGAAAGTCCTGATCGAGGCGCTGGCCTGCGGGCGCGCCGTGATCGCCAGCGACATCGCCGGCTGCCGCGAGGTCATTCGCCACGACGAGAACGGCCTGCTGGTGCCGCCCGGCGATCCGGCGGCGCTGGCGGCGGCGCTGCGCGCGCTGATCGATGATCCGGCGCGGCGCCGGCGGCTGGGCCGGGCGGGCCGGACGTCGGCGGAAGCGGAATTCGGCATCGAACGGGTGACCGAGCGGACATTGGCGATGTATGGCGCGCTTCTTGCCGCATAGCAGGCTGTTGAAGTGATCCGATCGCGCGGCTGACCATCCTTCGAGACAGCCCCTATCGGGGCTTCCTCAGGATGAGGAATCCTTTGAATTCAACGGCTTATCCTCATGCTGAGGAGACGCGAAGCGTCGTCTCGAAGCATGCTGGCGCCAGTATCGCGGCTTTTCCGCGGCCTGCTAGCCGGTGCCGGCGCATGTCAGCAACGCCGCGAACCGGTCGGCGAACTGTTCCTGACCATCGGCCGACGCGACATGGTGCCGGTAGCGCGCCTGTCCGGTCCGCGCGATATCGAGATAGTCGTCGTAGCGCGCCAGGACGGCCTCGACCTTGGCGCTGACGTCGCTCAGGTCCCAGCGGTGCGCGACATAGGTCTCGCCGTCGCGGTAGAGATCGGGCCAGGTGTCGAGATGGTCCATGTCCGGCTTCAGCAGCAGCGCGCCGGCAATGAAGACCTCGAAATCCTTGTAGTTGATCTCGCTGAAGCCGAACGGTGACGGCACGATCTTGCTGTTCTCGAGCTCGCGGAAGTATCTGAACTTGGAGACCCGCGCCGTGCGGCGATAGCTGGCCAGCAGGTCCGCGAGCTGCCGACGCTGATAGGCGATGGTGGCGTGCTTGTAGCGCAGGCCCATGCGGCACGACAGGTCCAGCGGCCGGTCGCCGGAGGGCCTGGCGAACCGCCGGGGACGGTCGAGCCAGATCGTGCTGGGCAGGTAGCGGTAGAACGACGACAGCCGCGGACCGACCAGGGAATAGTCGGCGAGCGCGGTGTTCCAGGACAGGTGCAGCTTGGCGAGGTCGGCTTGCGACGCGAGAACGCGCGACGGCGTCGGGTCGGCGTCCTCGACGCCGTACCTGCTGTGATAGAACTCCGAGAACAGCCGGCCGCAATAGTGCGGCCGCAGATACTGCGCGCGATCGCGGAACAGGCTGGTCTTGAAATAGGCGTTGACCAGCGGCAGGGCATCGGCGTCGACCGAGCCCGGCGTCGACGAGCGGTCGAAATACAGCAGGACCGGGACGCGCGCCGCCATGTCGGCGAGAATCGAGACCGACCTGGCGCGCTCGTGTTCCCAGCGGTCGCCCCACCACTTGTTGTTCAGTGCCAGGATATCGCAGTCGTAGAGCGCCGCCGTCGGCTGATGGAAGCAGCGGATCTCGATGCCGCGGTCGCGCAGCCGGCGCCGGTTTCGCAGCAGCGGGATCAGGAACGCCCGCGTATTCTGCGTGACGAACGGCTCGCTCAGGATATGCACGCGCGGCATCGGCCGGTACTCGCTGGTGGACGACGAAGCGTGGGGCGGCGGGCCGGTCAGGCCGCCGGGGCCGGCAGGCCGAAAACCCGGGCCCAGGCGGCGAACACGGCCTCGTTGCTTTCCCGCGCCATGCGGTCCCGGGCGCGCCGGCCCAGCCGCCGGCGCCGCTCGGGGTCGCGCATCAGGCCGGCAAGCGCGGTCGCGAGTCCGGCGGCGTCCTCGCCCGGCACGACGATCCCGTTGTCGCCGTCGGTAACGAAGTCGAGCGCGCCGGCCGACCTGTCCGTGACGATGACCGGCAGTCCGCAGGCCATGGCTTCCAGCACCGCGTTGGGCGTGCCTTCGAACCGCGAGGCCAGGACGAAGATTCCGGCTTGCCCATAGAAGGCGCCGGGATCGTCGACCCGGCCGGCCCAGGTCACGCGGTCGGCGATGTCGCGTGTCGCGGCCCGTGCCTGCAAGGCCTGTTTCAGCTCGCCGTCGCCGACGATGCACAAGCGCCAGTCCGGCAGGTCGCGGCCGGCACGCGCGAAGGCGTCGATCAGCAGGTCGTGGCCCTTCTGATGGGTCAGCCGGCCGACCGACAGCACGATGGGCGCGCGCGCGTCCGCCGGCGGCATCGGCGGCAGGGGCGGCGCCGGGTTCGGCACGTAGGACAGCTTGTCGCGCGGGACGAACCGGCCCAGGGCCTCGACCGCGGCATGGCTGTTGGCGGTGACGGCGTCGGCGAAGCGGTAGCTGAGGCGGCGCAGGGCGTCCCAGGCCCGTCCGCCAAGCGACTGCCGCGCCGGGTCGTTGCGCTCGGAGACGACGACGCGCGCGCCGAGGCCGACGGCTGCCAGGATCGTCAGGATGTTGGTCTGGCCGACGAAGGCCACGACGGTCTCGGCCCGGCTCTGTCGCAGGGCGCGCCGCAGGCGCCGGATGCGGCGGACGTTGGCCCAGGCGGCGTGCAAGGCCGTCGGCGAATGCGCGATGCCGCCGATCGTGAGCCGGGTGATGCGGGGGTCCAGGGTGAAGAAGTCCGATTCGGCATCCGACAGCGTGATGACGCAGGGCCTGTGCCCGCGCGCCAGCCATTCGTGGGCCAGCGTGTTGAGAACGCGCTGCGCGCCGCCGCTGCCGAGATCGCTGATCACCAGCGCCAGATCGTGCATGACGTCAGCGAATCGCGATGTCGCCCGCACGCTGGCAAGGCTTTGGACCGCCGGGCCGGATCGTGTGATAAACAGGGCGTTTGACGCGCCCGGCGCCGGCCGGCGGCCGTTCTCTCCGCCATGGGGTGAGGGTATGCAGTTCAATCCCGAATATCTGCCGTATCTGGCCGGCGAGAAGCAGTCGGCCGGGCTGAAGATGAAGATGGCGCGAACCGGGCAGCACATGGGCGAGCGCGTCGACGTGTTGTGTTCGGCCATGCGCGGCAGATCGGTGATCCATGTCGGCTGCCTCGACCACGTGCCTCTCATCGAGCCCCGCATCAAGGCCGACATCTGGCTGCACAAGCGGCTGACCGACGTCGCCAGCCATTGCCTGGGCATCGACATCAACGTCGAAGGCATCGCACTGGCGGACCGGCTGGGCTACGGCAACATCGTGCGCTGCGACATCGTCGAGGACGCGCCGCATGCCGAGATCACGGCCCGGCGGTGGGACTACATGCTGCTGGGCGAGGTGCTGGAACATGTCGACAATCCGGTACTGTTCCTGCGCAGCATCGCGACGAAATACGCCGGCTGCGTCGACCGGCTGCTGCTGACGGTGCCGAACGCGTTTCACCTGGACAACCTGTTCGGCGCCTTTCGCCATGTCGAGAAGATCAATACCGATCACCGCTTCTGGTTCACGCCCTACACGCTGGCGAAGGTCGCCGATTCGGCCGGCCTGCGGACGGTCGAGTACCAGCTCTGCCTGCACAAGCCGAACGTCCCGAAGCGGCGGATTCTCTATCGCGGCCTGTTGCGGCTGTTCCCGCTGATGCGCGGTTCGCTGATCATGGAGCTGGCCTTCCGCTAGCGGCGGACGGGCCGAGGACGTCGGCATAGACGGCCTCGATCGCCGAAACGTGTTTGTCGACCGAATACCGCCGCCGCGCCGCCGCGCCGGCCCGGTCCGCCAGCCGTTGCCGTCGGGCCGGATCGCCGATCAGCGCCGCCGCCGCCGCCGCCAGGCCGTCGGCATCGTCCGGCGCGACCAGCAGCCCGGTTTCGCCGTCGTTCAGGATGTCCAGGTGGCCGCCCGCCGCCGTCGCGACAAGCGGCGTGCCGCACAGCATGGCCTCGATCAGGACCCGGGGAAACGCGTCGTTGACCCCCGGCGCCAGGACCAGGTCGCAGCCCGCCATGTAATCCTCGGCCGGCGTTCTGAAGCCCATGAAATGCACCCGGCCGGTCAGGCCGAGGCGGTCGGCCAGTTCCCGCAGACCCGGCTCCAGGCCATCCCGGTCGGCGCCGAACAGCGCGAAGGCGGCATCCTGGCCGTGCCGGCCGGTCAGTTCGGCGGCGGCCCTGAGAAACATCTCCGGCCGTTTCTGCGCCGTCAGGTTGCCGAAACAGCCGACCACCGGCGTCTCGGGACCGGTCCCCAGCGCCCGCGACAGAAACCGCTTCGCGGCCGCCCGGTCCGGCGGCGTCTGGCCGGTGTCGTGCGGGTCGTCGATCACCGTGTGCCGGCGCGCCGAATGTCGGGGCAGGCTGTCGGCGACGAAGCGCGAGACGCAGACGACGCGCTGCGGCGCCCGCAGGAACAGCGACGTCAGCCGGGACGGCGCGTATTTCGAGCGCTGGTGCCAGACGAAGCGGCAGCCGGTCTGCCGCGCGGGCAGGGCCCAACTCAGGTT
>JANQKO010000295.1 GCA_028281075.1 Alphaproteobacteria bacterium
GGTGCTGGACATCGTCCGCCAGGCGGTCGATGCCTACCTGGCCCTGGTGCCGGTGGTGCTGGCACCGCACGACCCGCTGTTCATCGGCGTGCGCGGCGGCCGCCTGAACCCCGGTGCCGTGCAGGCCCGCATGCGGCAGCTGCGCGGCGCGCTCGGCCTGCCGCAATCGGCGACGCCGCATGCGCTGCGGCACAGCTTCGCCACGCATCTGCTGGGCGCCGGCGGCGACCTGCGCGCGATCCAGGAACTGCTGGGCCATGCCAGCCTGTCGACGACGCAGCGCTATACCGAGGTCGACACGGCGCAACTGATGAAGGTCTACGGCAAGGCGCATCCGCGCGCGAAGGCCGGCAGTTAGAGCGGGAGACATTTAGCGGAATCAAGCGGCTGGCGCGATGATCCCGCCTTCAGACAGCTGGCTTCGGCGAAAGCCCCAACCACGGTCATACCGGCGCAGGCCGGCATGACGGTTCCTTTTGGGTTGGAGGTAACTCCTTCACACGCTCTGAGGCGCGGCGAAGCCGCGTCTCGAAGGATGGACCATCACGTGGCGGGCGTCAGATGTTCAGCGGCTTGCCGGAAACGGCGAGCGCGGCTTCCTTGACCGCCTCGTTCAAGGTCGGATGCGCGTGGCAGGTGCGGTAGATGTCTTCCGTGCTGGCGCCGTATTCCATCGCCAGCACCAGCTCGGCGATCATCGTGCCGGCGTTGGGGCCGATGATGTGCGCGCCCAGCACCCGGTCGGTTTCGGCGTCGGCCAGGATCTTGACGAAGCCGTCGCTGTCGCCGCTGGCCCGGGCCCGGCTGTTGGCCATGAACGGGAACTTGCCGGCATTGTACTTGACGCCGGCTTCCTTCAGCTCTTCCTCGGTCCTGCCGACCGAGGCCACTTCCGGCCAAGTGTAGACCACGCCCGGAATGGCGTCGTAGTTCACGTGCGCCGCATGGCCGGCGATCAGCTCGGCCACGGCGACGCCTTCCTCCTCGGCCTTGTGCGCCAGCATCGGCCGGTCGGGCAGCACGTCGCCAATGGCGAAGATGCCGGCGACGTTGGTCTGGAAATCGCCGTCCACGGGCACGAAGCCGCGGTTGTCGACCTTCACGCCGACCTCGGCCAGGCCCAGGCCCTCGGTGAACGGCCGCCGTCCGACGGCGACAAGGACCACGTCACAGCTCAGGCTCTCCGCTTCGCCGCCGGCCGCCGGCTCCAGCGTCAGCTCGATGCCCTTGCCGTTCTTCCTGGCCTCGGTGACCTTGGTGCCGAGCCTGAACTCGAAGCCCTGGCGGCGCAGGATGCGCTGGAACTGCTTCGACAGCTCGCCATCCATGGTCGGCGTGATGCGGTCGAGGAACTCAACCACCGTCACCTTGGCGCCGAGCCGGCCCCAGACCGAGCCCATCTCGAGCCCGATATAGCCGCCGCCGATGACGACGAAATGCGCCGGCACCTTCTCCAACGCCAGCGCGCCGGTCGACGAGACGATGGTCTTCTCGTCAATCTCGATGCCGGGCAGCGTCGCCACCTCGGAGCCGGTGGCGATGACGATGTTCTCGGTCTCCAGAACCCGCGTGCCGCCGTCGTCCAGCGTCACCTCCACCTTGTCGGCGGCGACGATCCTGCCGAAGCCCCTGACGTCCTCGACCTTGTTCTGCTTGAACAGGCCGGCGATGCCCTTGGTCAGCGTCGCGACGACGTCGTCCTTCCGCTTTAGCATGGCTGGCAGGTCGAGCTCGACCTTGGGCAGCCTGATGCCGTGCGCCGCCATGTCCTTGCCGGCGGCGGCGAAATGGTGCGACGATTCCAGCAGCGCCTTCGAGGGAATGCAGCCGACATTGAGGCAGGTGCCGCCCAGGCTGCCGCGGCTCTCGACGCAGGCCGTCTTCAGGCCGAGCTGCGCCGCCTTGATGGCGCCGATATAGCCGCCGGGTCCGGCGCCGATGAAGACCACATCGAACTTCTCTTCGCTCATGGCGCGCTCCCGGCCCCGGTGTCGATCAGATGCCCAGCATCAGCCGCTCGGGCGATTCGATGCACTCCTTGACCCGCACCAGGAAGGTCACCGCCTCGCGGCCGTCGATGATGCGGTGGTCGTAGGACAGCGCCAGATACATCATCGGCCGGACCTTGACCTCGCCGTCGACCACCATCGGCCGCTCCTGGATCTTGTGCATGCCCAGGATGCCGGACTGCGGCGGGTTCAGGATCGGCATCGACATCAGCGAGCCGTAGACGCCGCCGTTCGAAATCGTGAAGGTGCCGCCCTGCATCTCGTCGATCGACAGCTTGCCGTCGCGGGCGCGGCGGCCGAAGTCATTGATCGTCGACTCGACATCGGCGAAGTCCATCTGGTCGGCGTCCTTCAGCACCGGCACGACCAGCCCCTGCGGCGTGCCGACGGCGACGCCGATATTGTAGTAGTTCTTGTAGACGATGTTCTCGCCGTCGATCTCGCCGTTGACGGCCGGCACCTCCTTCAGGGCCAGCACGCAGGCGCGCACGAAGAAGCTCATGAAGCCGAGCCGGACATTGTGCTTGCGCTCGAACAGATCGCGGTACTGCTTGCGCGCGGCCATCACCGCGGTCATGTCCACCTCGTTGAAGGTGGTCAGCATGGCCGCCGTGTTCTGCGCGTCCTTCAGCCGCTCGGCGATGCGCTGACGCAGCCGCGTCATGCGCACGACCTCCTCGCGCGCCGCGTTCGGCCGCGCGCCGCCTGTCGCGTGCACGACGGGCGCCGGCTTCGGCGCCGGCGGCGCGCTGGGCGCGGCCGGCTGGGCCGGCGCGACCGGCGCGGGCGCCACGGGCTGGGTCAGGCTGGCGATGAAGCGCTGCACGTCGTCCTTGACCAGGCGGCCACCCTTGCCGGTGGCCGGGATCTGCGCGGCGTCCAGATTGTGCTCCTCGGCCAGCCGGCGCACGGCCGGCGACAGCGGCGCGGTGGTCGTCGCGGACGCGGTCGCCACGGGCGCGGGCGGTGGTGGCGGCGCGGCGGTGGCCATGGCGGGCGCGGCGGCGACAGGCGCGGCCTCGGCCGCGACCGGTTCCGGCGCGGCGGCGGGCGCCGGCGCGGGCGCGCCGGCCTGGCTTTCGTCGATGCGCGCCAGCAGGCCGCCGACGGCCACGTTGGCGCCGACATCGGCCAGCACTTCCGACAACGTGCCGGCGGCGGGCGCCGGCACCTCGACCGCGACCTTGTCGGTTTCCAGCTCGACCAGCACCTCGTCGCGCTCGACATGGTCGCCGGGCTGCTTGAACCACTGCGCGACCGTGGCCTCGGTCACCGACTCGCCGAGGGTGGGAACACTGATATCGATCATGACCGTTACGTCCTGTCTTCCTGGGTCCGGCCGCCCAGCGCCTCGCGCAGCAGGCGCGACTGCTCCTCGTTATGCACCCGCAGCAGGCCCGTGGCCGTGGCCGCCGATTCCGGCCGGCCGGCATACTTGACGACGCCGCATTTGTGGCCGACCTGCTTCAGCACCTGCTCGATCCGCGGCTTCACGAACCACCAGGCGCCCATGTTCTGCGGCTCTTCCTGGCACCAGGTGATCTCGGCGTTGGGGAACCGCGCCAGCTCCTTGGCCAGCGGCCGTTTCGGGAACGGATAGAGCTGCTCCAGCCGCATCAGGTAGACGCCCTTGCGCTTGACCTTCTCGCGCTCCTCGAACAGGTCGTAATAGACCTTGCCCGAGCACAGCACGACGCGGCGGATCTTCTCGTCCGGCAGCAGCGACTTGTCGCCGCAGGTTTCCAGGTCGTCCCAGTAGACGCGGTGGAAGGTCGAGCCCGGCCCCATCTCGCTCAGCTTGCTGACGGCCCGCTTGTGCCGCAGCAGCGATTTCGGCGTCATCAGGATCAGCGGCTTGCGGAACTGCCGGTGCAACTGCCGGCGCAGCACGTGGAAATAGTTCGCCGGCGTGGTGCAGTAGGCGACCTGCATATTGTCCTCGGCGCAGAGCTGCAGATAGCGCTCGAGCCGGGCCGAGGAATGTTCCGGTCCCTGGCCCTCGAAGCCGTGCGGCAGCAGCATGACGAGGCCGCTCATGCGCAGCCATTTCATCTCGGCCGAGGAGATGAACTGGTCGACGATGACCTGGGCGCCGTTGGCGAAGTCGCCGAA
>JANQKO010000351.1 GCA_028281075.1 Alphaproteobacteria bacterium
CTCGAAGCTGGCGAAGCGGGGATCGTCGGCCAGCGCCGGCCGGCCGAGCGCGGCGCAGAGGTCGCGGAAATGGGTTTCGCGCACCAGCGTTACGGCGATCCAGCCGTCGCGGGTGCGATAGCTGCCGGCCGGCGCGTTCAGTGGCCTGGCGGCGCCGTTCTCGAGGTGATGCGCTGCGATCTTCTCGGCCTGCAGCGCGGCGGCGGCCTGCATCAGGCTGACATCGATGAAGCGGCCGTGGCCGACGTCGCGGCGGGCGTAGAGCGCGGCCGAGACGGCCTGGAAGGCGTAGAGCGCGGTGATCTCGTCGATGATGATCAGGCCCACCTTGTGCGGCTCGCCGTCATTGCCCCGGTTCGCCGACATCAGGCCGGAAAAGGCCTGGCCGACGGTATCGGTGCAGGGCCGGTCGGCATAGGGCCCGGTCTGGCCGAAGCCGCTGACCGAGAGGTAGATCAGGCCGGGATTGTCGCGGCTGACCTCGTCGTAGCCGATGCCGAGGCGGGCGGCGACGCCGGGGCGCGAGCTTTCGATCAGCACGTCGGCCCGCGCCGCCAGGCGCCGGGCCACGGCCAGGCCGTCGGGCGACTTCAGGTCGACGACGATGCTCTTCTTGCCCCGGTTGTGGGTCAGCTCGGTGGCCGAATGGTCGCCATGGCGGGTGCCGAGCTGGCGGGCCCAGTCGCCCTCCGGCGGTTCCAGCTTGACCACCTCGGCGCCCCATTGCGCCAGCAGCATGCCGCAATAGGGGCCGGCGACGCCCTGGCTCAGGTCCAGCACGCGCAGGCCGGCAAACGGTCGTTCGTATGACATGGGAGCCGATGTTACGGGCAATCCGCCTTGCCCGTGAAGCGCCGATTAGGACGCGGCCATCTCGGCCCCGTCGGGCCGCCAGTGGATCGCCGGCGGGTCGAGCGGCCGGCCCGCCGCCGCGGTTTCGGCCGGCGGCAGGATGTCGAGGTTCGGCCACAGGCCGGTCTCCAGACTGTCGGCATAGCCCGTGGGCAGGCCCCGCGCCCGCATCTTGCCCGCCGCCGCGGCATGGTCGTAGGCCAGCCGCCGGTGCCGGATCTCGATGCCGTCGCCGGCGGGCCGCAGCAGGCTGTACCAGACCTCGGTCCGGCCGTCGTTCGCCGGCATGCCGACGACGCCGGCATTGTGCCACAGCTTGCCGTCGATCACCTGGCTGAACGGCAGGCCGCAATGGCCGCCGATTACGGCATCGCTGCCGCACAACGCCAGCTCGGCCAGCTTCACGGTGGCCGGGTCGGAGGCGAAGACGAAGCGGTTGATACTGGAGGCGGCGCCGTGCACGACCGTGAACCGGCGGCCGTTCAGCCGGAAGCGCAGGCGGTGCGGCAGGCCGTTCATCCAGCGCCGCGCGTCCATGCGCAGGTGCCTGTCGGCATGGGCGTACCACTGCACCGACAGCAGGTCACAGGCGCTGCCCGCCGCGAAGCCGCAGCCGCAATCCTCGGCGCCCTGGCCCAGGCTCTCCTCGCAATTGCCCATGACGACATGCACGCCGGCGGCGCGGATGGCATCCACGGTCGCCTGCGGATCGCCGCAATAGGCGACGACGTCGCCGGTGCAGATCACCCGGGCCGGCGGCACGCCCAGGCGCTCGGCCTCGGCCAGCACCGCGACGGTCGCCTCCAGATTGCCGTAGGGGCCGCCGAACACCAGCACCGACCCGCGCAGCTCGCCCAGGTCATCGATCCGATGACCCTGCTCGATGGTAACGGTCATGGTGGCGCCGTCAGTCGCCGGCGCTGCAGGAGCCGCCGCCCAGCACGCAGAACTTGGCGCAGTGCGGATGGTTCAGCTTCACCGCGCCGCCGGCCTCGGCCAGCGTCGTGCCCATCTCGAACGTGGTGTCGTAGGGCAGCAGCGTGCAGGGCAGGACCTTTGGCTTGTCCTCGCCCTTGCGCTTCACCACCATGCGCTGGCTGGCGCACATCATGTCGTCGGGATCGACGCTCAGGATGCCCCAGCAGGCTTCGGTGATTTCCGGCACGTCGGCGGTTTCGTCCATTTCGGGGAACAGCACCAGCGCGGCCGGGTCGTTGTGGTCGATGCGGATACCGTGCGCCGCGAAGGTGCGGCCATAGCCCTCGCGCAGCCGGTCTTCGCTCTCCTGCCAGCAGGTGCGGCCGGCGGCGTTGATGTTGAAGCCGTTCTCGGACAGCCAGGTCAGGCCCTCGACCATGCGCTTCCAGGCATGGCCGCCGCGCTCGATCTCGTGCAGCTCCTTCGAATAATGATCGATGGAGACGCGCAGGCAGAGCTTGGCGCCGTAGCGTTCCTTCAGGTCCAGCAGCGGCGCCTTCAGCTTCAGCATCGGCCGCATGGCGTTGGTCAGGACCAGGACGTCGTAGCCCCGCCGCAACGCATCCTCCAGTATCGGAATGATCTCGGGGTTCATGAACGGCTCGCCGCCCGTGAAGCCGATCTCCTCGGCCTGCCAGTCGCGGTCCAACTCGTCCAGCAGGGTCGCCACCTCGGCGGCCGAGATATAGGACAGGCGGTCGTTGGTGGGGCTGGATTCGATATAGCAGTTGGCGCAGGTCAGGTTGCACAGCGTGCCGGTGTTGAACCACAGGGTTCTCAGTCGGGTCAGGTCGACGGCGGCGCGCTTCTGGCCGTCGGCGGTGATCTCGGGATCACGAAACTTGTTCGCGTCGAGACGGGCGACCCTCTCGACGGCGCTGGCATTGCTCATAAACGACTACCTTCCCCTATCAGCCCCCATGGCGGCGTCCGACGCGCCGCAACGCCGCGAACGTGTGGCGTCGAACCAACGATGTCAACGCTTTACCCCATGTCCTCGCGGACGCGTGATCCAGGTTTGATGCCGTTCCGGACGGCGCCGTTTCCCGGTTGGGCGACAGTATAAACCATTGATCGCCGGTGGATATCGTATCAAATTGCGGGGGCACGCGCTGTCCGGCGGCACCATGCGGGTGTCGCTCAATGGTCCAGCGAGAGCTCCCCAAGCTTATGCCTTGGTTAAGGCTTGTCCGTGAGGACAACCAGGAAGGCTTCGCGCCGGCAGGCAACGGGTATGCTTGGAGCGGGTGAAGGGAATCGAACCCTCGTCATTTGCTTGGGAAGCAAAGGCTCTACCATTGAGCTACACCCGCATAACGTCCCGTAGATATGCTGCCAGTGCCTCGGCGCTGTCAACCGGGCAGTCAGGGCGGCAGGCCGCTCAAGCGGCGCAGACGGTGACTTGTCCCCGCTTACCCGGTATCGCATGGCGCTTGATCACAATTTCGACGTCACGATCAAAGACCGTTAGAAACTGCATCAGCCGTTCCACGGAATACTCCCGGAAATGACCGTGCAGCATGCGTGACACGCTTGGCTGGTCGATACCCATCATCTTGCCGGCTTTCGTTTGGGTCAGCTTCCGGTCCTCGATAATCTTGAAGATTTCAGCCACCATTTGAGCTTTGACGTAGTGCTCGCCCGCATCGGGTAAGCCCAGATCGGCAAACACATTGCCCGAGCCCATTTCGTGAGCTGGCAGTCTCTTGCCGGTCATTTTCCGTTCTCCTCTTCCTCGGTTGCCGCGTGCAACGCTTCCGCCGCCTGTAACCGTCGGCGTATCAAATCCGCTTCACTGTCCAGCTATGCGTACTTACGCATATCTCGTCAGGCCCATACCGCCAGCACGCTACCCGCACGCAAGGCCTGAGCTGTTGCTCCCCAGGGCGCCGTTTTCTGCTACGCTCGGCCCTCTTGATACCGTGCGGCTTCCGTAAACGTCAGCAAGTCAGGCGAAGCGATGTACCCTCCCAAGCTTACGACGCGAGTTCGATTCCCTTCGCCCGCTCCAGCCGCCGACGATCTTCGGGAACATTCGAGGCGGTAGGATGAAGTTCGGCGTCACCATATTCCCCACGGATTATTCGATCGCGCCCGCCGATCTGGCCGTCGCGCTGGAGGAACGCGGCTTCGAATCGCTGTGGCTGCCGGAACATTCCCATATCCCGGCCTCGCGGCGATCGCCCTGGCCGGGCGGCGGCGAGTTGCCCAAGCCCTATTACGACTGCTTCGACCCGCTGGTCTCGCTGGCCGCGGCGGCGGCGGTGACCACGGACCTGAAGCTCTGCACCGGCATCTGCCTGGTCGTGCAACGCGATCCGATCCAGCTCGCCAAGGAAATCTCGACGCTGGACCAGATTTCCAGGGGCCGGGTGATCATGGGCGTCGGCGGCGGCTGGAACGCCGAGGAAATGGCCGACCACGGCACCGACTTCAAGACCCGGTTCGCCCTGATGCGCGAGCGCGTCGCCGCCATCAAGACGATCTGGACCGAGAGCAAGCCCGAATATCACGGCGCGTTCGTCGATTTCGAGCCGATGCTGACCTGGCCGAAACCGGTGCAGACGCCGCACCCGCCGGTCATCGTCGGCGGCGGGTTTCCGCACGGCGCGCGGCGGGCCATCGCCTATGGCGACGGCTGGATGCCGATCGGCGGCCGGTCGCTCGATATCCTCGACGTCCTGCCCCGCTTCCGGCAGATGGCGGCCGAGGCGGACCGCGATCCCGGGTCGCTGCCGGTGACGGTGTTCGGCGTCGCGCCCGACGGCGACGAGATCAGGCGCAACGCCGATGCCGGCGTCGACCGGGGCATCTTCCTGCTGCCGGCGGCGGCGCGCGACGACGTTCTGCCCCGGCTCGACCGGCTCGCCGGGCTGATCGGCTGAGCGCGGTCGCCGGACGTCAGGTCAGGAACATGCCGCCGTTCACGTGGATGGTCTGGCCGGTGATGTAGGCCGCGTCGGGCAGGCAGAGATGCCGCACCATGGCGGCGATCTCTTCCGGCCGGCCGAGCCGGCCGGCCGGAATGCCGCTGCCGTCCAGGTGCGCCGGGCGGGTGCCGGCCGACGCGCCGCGGACGGTGTCGATCGAGCCGGGCGAGACGCAGTTGGCGCGGATGTTGTGCGGCGCCAGCTCCATCGCCAGCGCCCGCGTAAAGCCCGCCAGCCCCGCCTTTGCGGCGTTGACGTGGGCGCGGTTCGTCGTGCCGATATGGGTCGAGATGCCGCCCAGCGTGACGATCGTCCCGCCGCCGGCCGCGATCATGTGCGGCACGCAGGCCTGGGCGCAGTGGAAGGCGCCGTCCAGCGGCACGCCGATGATCTCGCGCCAGTCGTCGTAGGTGATGTCCAGGAACGGCTGCTGCCGCCGGACGGCGGCGTTGCTGACCAGGATGTCGATCCCGCCGAACGCCGCGACCGCGGCCTCGACCATGGTCCGGACCGCGTCGGCGTCGGTCACGTCGGCGACATGGGCGTGGCCGCTGCCGCCGGCCGCGGTCACCTCGCGCGCCACGGCTTCGGCCGCGCCGGCGTCGCCGCGGGCGTTCACCACCACGTTCGCCCCGTCTGAGGCCAGGGCGAGCGCGATGGCCCGGCCGATGTTGCGCGCGCCGCCGGTGACGAGCGCGGTCTTTCCCCGCAGGCGTGGCTGGTTCTCGTCGGTCATCGTCGGTCTGTCCTCCTGCCCTGGTCATCTTGGTGTTTGTCGCGGTCCCTGCATACCACGGCGCCGGCCGCGGCAACCGCAATTCCGCCGCAATTCCGGGCCAGGGTTTGCCGGCCGTGGCGGGGCGGGATAGGGTGCGGCGGACGCCGGCCGGATGTCCGGCGCCGATCGGTCAGGCGGAGCGAAAATGATGCGATGGGTTCTTTGCGCCGCGGCGGCGGTGTGTGCCGGTATCTGGAGCGGCGGCGTCCTGGCCGCCGATGCGGCGGGCAAGTTCGCCGCCAAGGGCGTCGGCCGCACCTCGTGCGGGGATTTCGTCCGGATCGTCGACGGCAAGGACAGCAAGGCCTTGATCTATGCCGGCTGGATCGACGGCTATATCACCGCGTCCAACCTTTATGTCCACGACACCTATGACGTGCTGCCCTGGCAGGGATCGGCGGTCGTGTTCTCGTCCCTCGGCAAGTTCTGCCGGCAGAATCCCGAGCTCGCCTTCCATCGCGCCGTCATCGCCATGGTGCGGACGCTGCACCGGCAGCGCGTCGTGGAGGAATCGGCCGTGGTCGAGATCCCCGTCGGCGACAAGAGCTTCAGGTTGTATGCGCACACCCTGCGGCGCACGCAGGAGAGACTGGCCGAGCTGGGCCATTACTCCGTGACGCCGACCGGCACCTATGACCGGGACACGAAATGGGCGCTGGAGGCCTATCAGCGATCGAAGAGCCTGCCCGTCACCGGCGTGCCCGACCAGCCGACCCTGACGGCGCTGTTCTACCGGCAGTCCGGTTAGCGGCTGTTTGAGGTTAGCCGATGACCAGGCCGGGCAGCCACAGCGTCCAGCCCGGGAACAGCACCAGGCCGGCGAGCAGCAGTAGCAGCGCGCCCAGGAACGGCGTCAGCTCGGCGACCACGGCGCCGGCCCGGGCCTCGGCCTGGGCGGCCGAGAGGTAGATCAGGAAGCCGACCGGCGGCGTGATCAGGCCGATCAGCGTCGCCAGCACCGCGACCACGCCGAGCTGCACCACGTCGATGCCGACGCTCAGCGCCGCCGGCGTCAGGATCGGCACCACGACCACCAGCAGGGTCACCGGCTCCAGCACCGTGCCGAGGCAGAGCAGCAGCAGCGCGATGGCGGCCAGCACGATCCTCGGATCGTCGGAGACGGTGGTGACGGCCTCGGCGAGGGTCCGCGCCAGGCCCATATTGGCGATAATCCAGAGAAAGATCCCGGCGATCGAGATGATGATCAGCACCCGGCAGGCATCCAGCGCGGCGCGGCAGACCGACCGCCACAGGCCCGGGAGATCGAGGTCGCGGTAGATGCCCAGGCTGACGGCGATGGCGTAAACGGCGGCGACGGCGCCCAGCTCCGTGGTCGTGGCCAGGCCGCCGACCAGGCCGACGACGACGATCACCGGCATCAGCAGCGCCGGCACCGCGTGGCCGGCGGTCCGCAGAAGCCGCCGCCAGCCCTGCCAGGCCGTCGACGGATAGCCGCGGCGCAGGCTGATCAGGTAGGACGCCGCCAGCAGGAACAGGCCCATCAGCAGGCCGGGGATGACGCCGGCCAGGAACAGCTTGCCGATCGAGGCGCCGGCGAACAGACCGAACACGACCAGCGGGATCGATGGCGGGATCACCGGGCCGATGGTCGCCGACGCCGCCGTCACCGCGGCGGCATAGGCCGGCGCGTAGCCCTCGCGCCGCATCGCCGGCACCATGACCGAGCCGATCGCCGACGCGTCGGCCACGGCCGAGCCGGAGACGCCGGCGAAGACCATGCTGGCCAGGATGTTCACGTGGCTGAGGCCGCCGCGGACATGGCCGACGGCGGCGCGGGCGAGGTCCAGCAGGCGCCGGCTGATGCCGCCGGTGTTCATGACCTCGCCGGCCAGGAAGAAGAAGGCGATGGCGGCATAGTTGTAGCTGTCGAGGCCCTGCACGAAGCCCTGGCCGATGACCATGACCGGCAGCTTCGGCCAGAAGGCGAGCGCGTAGGCGGCGCTGGCCAGGCCCATGGCGAAGAACACCGGCGCGCCGAGGCCGAGGCCCAGCAGCATGACGCCGAACAGCACGGCCAGCTCGGCGATCATGA
>JANQKO010000353.1 GCA_028281075.1 Alphaproteobacteria bacterium
ACGCTGTCCGTATTGTCGTGTCAGTGTGGTCCTTTCGCGCTCACGGCGGCGGACCTGACGGTCCGCGCCTGCGCGGGCGCGCCGGATAGCCGGCGGGCCGCGGTCGCGGCCTGGAACCAGCGACGTTCAGGTCGCCGGGGTCAGTTGAAGCTCTGGATCAGGCTGCCGGTGACGAGGTGCCAGCCGTCGACCAGGACGAAGAAGATCAGCTTGAACGGCAGCGAGATCATGATCGGCGGCAGCATCATCATGCCCATCGACATCAGCACCGAGGCGACGACCATGTCGACGACGATGAACGGCACGAACAGCAGGAAGCCGATCTCGAAGGCCCGCCGCAGCTCGCTGATGATGAAGGCGGGGATCAGCACCTGCATCGGCGTCGCCTCGGGCGATTCCGGCCGCTCGTTGCCCGACAGATCGAGGAACAGCAGCAGGTCCTTCTCGCGGACCTGCCGCAGCATGAAGGCGCGCACCGGCACGGCGGCGCGTTCCAGTGCCTCGACCTCGTCGATCTGCTCGTCGACCAAGGGCGCGACGGCGGTGTCGTAGACCTCGGTCAGCGTCGGCGTCATGATGAACACGGTCATGAACAGCGCCAGGCTGATGATCACCGTGTTCGGCGGACTCTGCTGCACGCCGAGCGCGCTGCGCAGCAGCGACAGCACCACGACGATGCGCGTGAACGAGGTCATCATGACCAGGATCGACGGCGCCAGGCTGAGCACCGTGATCAGCGCCAGGAGCTGCAGGATGCGGCCGCTCAACTGGCCGCCCTCGCCGAGATCGAGCGTCAGCGCCTGGCCGAGCGCGGGCGTCGCCGCCGGCAGCAGAAGCGCCGCGATCAGGCCGGCGCCGAGGGCGACGGCGCGCCCACGGCGCGGCCGGTTCACGTGCCGCTCCGGACCAGTGTCGGCTTCAGCGCTTCCGGCGCGCCGGGCGCGGGAATGTCGGCCTCGACCAGCAGGTCGGCGGTGGGGCCGAGCAGGATCAGGCTTTCCCTGTCGTCGCGCCGGACCAGGATCAGCCGGTGCTTGGCGTCGACCGGCGCCACCTCGACGATCGCCAGGCGCCGTTCCGCCCGGCCGCCGGACGCGGTGGCGCGCGGCGTCAGGCCGAAGCGGCGGGCCAGCAGGCTGAGACCGCCGATCAGCGCCAGCACGAACAGGAGCGCGAGAATGAAACGGACATAGTCCGTCCATTCGATCATGACGCGGCCGGACCGCCGTCGAGGCCGCCGAGCCGCTTGCGAAGCTGCTCGCGCTGGTCGTTGACATCGTGCGCCAGCGCGTTCAGGTCGTCGGCGAGATAATCCAGCCGGTCGGCATAGGCGGCGGTGTTGGCCAGCGGCAGCGACGTCAGCGTGTCGCAGAGCCGGCCGACGCGCTCGGCGAACTCGGTGAGGTCGACCAGGTTGCCCTGGCGCACCTTCTCGCGGGCGTCGTTCAGCGCCGACGCGATCGATTCGATTTCGATTTCGGGGTCGGGATCGGACATACCAGACATGACTCACCTCGGGTCCACGGCGGCGTTTCGGATGGCGGCCGCCAAACGCGCGTCGAATCTGGCATCGTCATGCTTAATAAAACCTAAAGCCGGACGTCGGGCGGGGCGCGGAAAAGGGCCGACGCCTGCCCCGGTGACCGATGGTCTTAAACGTTTCTTAACGGCCGGCGCCGACTATGAACGTAAGCGACAAACCTGATGCGCCGATCCGGCAAGGCGGACCGGCGGCGGAGCCGAACGAGCGATGGATCTGACCCAACTCAAGGTCTTCAACATGCTGACCACGCGCATGAACTGGCTGAACGAGCGCCAGCGCGTGCTGGCGCAGAACATCGCCAACGCCGATACGCCGGACTATGTCGCCCGCGATCTGGCGCCGCCCGACTTCAAGGCGGCCCTGCGCCGGACCGAGGCGCGTCTCGGCATGGCCACGACCAGCGGCGCCCACATGGCCGGCGGCGGCGGGTCGGCGCCGACGACCGCGAAGACGGAGAAGCGGGAATTCGAGACCACGCCGACCGGCAATGGCGTGGTGCTGGAAGAAGAGCTGATGAAGGTGGCCGAGAGCCGCGGCGAGTACGAGCTGATGGTGAACCTCTACACCAAGCAGGTCGGCATGCTGAAGGCCGCGATCAGCGGCGGCGGCGGTCGCCGATAGGCCGGTCCGGGGCGCGCCATGGAATTCGCCAAGACATTGATGATTTCGGCGGCCGGCATGCGGGCCCAGGGCCAGCGCATGCGCATCGTCTCGGAGAACCTGGCCAACGCCAACTCGCTGCCGCAAGCGCCCGGCGACGAGCCCTATCGCCGCAAGCTGCCGACGTTCAAGAACACGCTCGACCGCGCGCTGGACATCGAGAAGGTGACGATGGGCCGGGTCCAGTACGACCGCTCGGCGTTCGGCAAGCGCTACGATCCGGGCCATCCGGGCGCCGACGCCACCGGCTATGTGCAACTGCCGAACGTCAACTCGCTGGTCGAGATGATGGACATGCGCGAGGCCCAGCGCAGCTACGAGGCCAACCTGAACATGATCACCGCCGTGCGCCAGATGATGAAGCGCACCGTCGACATCCTGCGCGGCTAGGGCACCGCCGGAACCTGAAGGAGAGGGTTCGCCATGGACGTGAAGTTCACCAACGCCGCCTCGGCCTACGCCGATGCCCTGAACCGCGCCGCGCAGTCGCGCAGCGACAGCGTCGAACTGGGACTGGGCGGCGCGGACAAGGCGGCCGGCCCCAGCTTCTCCGACCTGCTGCAGGATGTCGCCACGCAGTCGATCGACAGCATGCGCGCCGGCGAGACCGTGTCGATGCGGGCCGCCGGCCGGCAGACCGAGCTGGTCGACGTGGTCACCGCGGTGACCAACGCCGAGGTCAGCCTGCAGACCGTGGTCGCGGTGCGCGACCGGGTGATCCAGGCCTACCAGGACATCGTCCGCATGCCGATCTGATGAGGATGTTTCGGACATGGGCGCGAGACGGATCGGGCCCGGTCAACCAAACCTGTAAGCTGATGTAATGACAACCCCCGAGGTCCTGGAGTTTCTACGCGACGCGATCTTCGTCCTGCTGCAAGTTGCGTCACCGGTGATGGCGGTCGGCCTGGTCGTCGGCCTGACGGTGGCGCTGTTCCAGGCGCTGACCCAGATCCAGGAGATGACGCTGGTGTTCGTGCCGAAGATCTTCGCCATCTTCCTGTCGCTGCTGATCTTCATGCCGTTCATGATCAACGTCCTGACGTCGTTCATGGAGCGCACGGCGCAGCGCATCATCGCGCTGCCCTAGGCGTGGCCGGCCGTGCTCGCGCAATACCTGCCGGGCGAGCTGTTCGCCTTCATGCTGGTGTTCGCGCGGATCGGCGCCGGCGTCATGCTGCTGCCGGGCATCGGCGAGACCTATGTCTTCCGCCGGGTCCGGCTGGCGCTGTCGCTGGCGCTGACCTTCGTGCTGCTGCCGCTGGTGCGCGACGGCCTGCCGGGCCTGCCCGAGACGCCCTGGGCGCTGGCGGTCCTG
>JANQKO010000423.1 GCA_028281075.1 Alphaproteobacteria bacterium
GTCGAACTTGCCGCCGGTCGGCTGGCTGTCGAGGTGGCTGCCGGTCATCACCGGCGGGGCATCCGCGTCGGCGCCGGGACGGCGGACATAGAGGTTGCCGATCTCGTCGATCGCCACGGCGAAACCCAGGGCCTCGGCCCAGCTCGCCAGCAGCCGGCGCGCCTCGTTGTCCTCCGGCGACAGCGCCTGCCGGTTCACGCCGCCCTTCGGCGTGGCGCCGAGCCGCGCCATGTCCATCAGCCGCCGCCAGAGCCGGTCGCGGTCGACCCCCGCTGCGGCGTTCGAGATGTCAGCATTCATTCGTTTCGACCCTGCCTGTTGTCGTCCTTGTCGGCGTCGGCGCGCGCCGCCACCCCTGTTCATAAACCGGTGCGGCGCGGCTGAAAACCACTGTCACCGCTGCCCAGAAATTGCGCAACTGCCTACGTCGACGCCACCCAGGTGCGCTGGATGGTCCCGATGCTTGGATACTCGGTTCGTAACTACGGTGTGGAGTCGTGCCGACGAGCCTCTTACAGTTGTCGGTGGTATCGGCACGAATTGATGTCGGACAACAAAACAAACCGGGAGGGTAAGCATGACATCCGACGAAATGGCGGCAAGATTGCCGGATCTGGAGCGGGCCGCCGGCGGTGGTCTTTTGCATCGCCGCGCGTTGCTCGCCGGCGGCGCGCTCGCAACGGGGGCGTTGGCGCTGCCGTCCACGGCCGCCGTCGCTGGTGCGGTCGGGCCGGCACAGCCGGAATCGATGCGCACACCCGGTGCGCCGTTTCGCGGCTACGGCCAGCCGTCGCGGTTCGAGGCCGAGGTGGCGCGCGGCATCCTCAAGCCCTACGGCGATCTGTCGCCGGGCGCCGGCATCTCGATGACGCCGTTGCAGAATTTGAGCGGCACCATCACGCCGAACGGCCTGTTCTTCAACCGCAGCCATAACGGCGTCCCCGATATCGATCCGGCGGCGCACCAGATTCTGATCCACGGTCTGGTCGAACGCCCGCTGAAATTCAGCATGGATGCGCTGATGCGTTATCCCATGGTCTCGCAGATCTGCTTCATCGAGTGCTCCGGCAACAGCTTCTTCAACAGCAACCTGTTCCCGGAGCCGATGCAGATGCCCGTCGGCATGATCCATGGCCTGGTGTCCGCCGCCGAGTGGACCGGCATCCCGCTGGCGACCCTGCTGGACGAAGCCGGCGTGAAGCCAGGGGCCGGCTGGATCCTGGCCGAGGGCGCCGACGCGGCGGGCATGAGCCGCAGCATACCGATCGACAAGGCGCTCGATGACGCCATGATCGCCCTCTACCAGAACGGCGAACGCATCCGGCCGGAACAGGGCTATCCGGTGCGGCTGATGCTGCCGGGCTATGAAGGCAACATGAGCGTCAAATGGCTACGGCGCATCAAGCTGACGGCCCAGCCGACGCACACCAAGGATGAAACCTCGAAATACACCGACCTGATGCCGGACGGAAAATCGCGGCAATTCACCTATCCGATGGACGTGAAGTCGGTGATCACCCGGCCCGCGACCGGCCTGGCCATGCAGGGACCAGGCTTCTACGAGGTGTCGGGTCTCGCCTGGACCGGTCATGGCCGCATCGCCACGGTCGAGATCTCGGCCGATGGCGGCGCCAGTTGGGCCGAGGCCGCCTTGAGCGAGCCGAACCTGCCGCACGCCCTGGTCCGCTTCAGCCTGCCCTGGCAATGGGAGGGCGGTCCGGTCGTGCTCATGAGTCGGGCGACGGACGAGAAGGGCAACGTGCAGCCGACGCGGGCCAACTGGTCGGCACAATACGCCGCGGGCCATCTTTACCACTGTAATGCGATCCAAAGCTGGAGCATCGCCGCCGACGGGGAGATCAAGAATGTCTATGTCTGATCGCATTATCGCCGCCGGCATCGCCACATTGTTGATTTCGGGGACGGCCTGGGCCGGCCCGGGTCTCGGCCAGCCGGCGACGGCGGAAGAGGTTGCCGCCTGGGACATCAGCATCGGTCCGGATGGGGCCGGTCTGCCGCCGGGCGGCGGCACCGCCAAGCAAGGCGCCGTCATCTACGAAGCCAAATGTCTCTCGTGCCACGGCGAGGGCGGCGCCGGGGGCGAAAACCTCGCGGACCCGCTGGTCGGTGGCATCGGTTCGCTGGCGAGCGCGCAGCCGATGAAGACGGTCGGCAGCTTCTGGCCGCATGCGACGACGCTGTTCGACTATATCCGGCGGGCGATGCCCTACGACGCGCCGCTGTCGCTCACCGATGACGAGGTCTATGCCGTCAGTGCCTATGTGCTCTGGCGCAACGACGGCATTGTCGGCCAGGACGAGGAGTTGAACGCCGAGACGCTGCGTCGCGTGAAGATGCCGAACCGTGACGGTTTCACGCCTTACTGGCCGTCGCCGAAGTAGATCTCGGTACCGGGTGGCGGAGCCGGCTCCCGCCACCCGATTGCGTCCGTTGTCGCCAATAGACTCGGCGTGACCGCGCCTCTAGGCTCTCGACCAGGGGCGAGGCGACAGGGACGACGATGACGGACAGCTATCCACGCGACATGGTCGGCTATGGCCGCCGGCCACCGGACCCGAAATGGCCCGGCGGCGCCCGGGTCGCCGTTCAATTCGTGATCAACTACGAGGAGGGCGGCGAGAACAACATCCTGCACGGCGACGAAGGGGCGGAGGCGTTCCTGTCGGAGATCATCGGCGCGCGGCCCTTGCCCGGCGCGCGCAACATGAACATGGAGTCGATCTACGAGTATGGCAGCCGGGCCGGGTTCTGGCGCCTGCACCGACTGTTCACCGAGCGCGGCCTGCCGCTCACCGTCTATGGCGTGACCATGGCGCTGGAGCGAAATCCGGAGGCCGTGGCGGCCATGCGCGAGGCGGACTGGGAGATCGCCAGCCATGGCTATCGTTGGATCGATTACCAGTCCATGCCCGAGGCCGAGGAGCGTGAGCATATCCGCAAGGCTGTCGAGATCCACACCGCGGTCACCGGCGAACGGCCGCTCGGCTGGTATACCGGCCGGATCAGTCCGAATACTCGAAAGCTCGTCGTCGAATATGGCGGTTTTCTCTACGATTCAGATAGTTACGCGGACGATCTGCCATATTGGCTAAGTGACTTCGGCAGTCCGCATCTGGTCATTCCCTATACCCTCGACAACAATGACATGCGGTTCGCCACCAACCAGGGTTTCAACTCGGGCGACCAGTTCTTCGCCTATCTGCGCGATGCCTTCGAGGTGCTCTACGCCGAGGGCGCCGACGCGCCAAAGATGATGTCGATCGGCCTGCACTGCCGGCTGGCGGGACGCCCGGGCCGGGCGGCGGCGCTCGCGCGGTTCCTCGACGAGGTCGCCGGCCGCGACAATGTCTGGATCTGCCGCCGCGTCGACATCGCCCGCCACTGGCATGCCCATCACGCACCGGCCTAGCGCTGCATGAACTCGACACTGGCCGTCGATAGCCGTTCGGCCGATCTGGCGCCATCCCGGGC
>JANQKO010000428.1 GCA_028281075.1 Alphaproteobacteria bacterium
CGGGCCCGCCGCCAGCACGGCCTGGCCGGTGGCCATCGGGCCCCGGTCGGTCACCACCCCGGTCAGCCGGCCGGCCTCGGTTCGGAATGCCGTGACCGCGCAATTCTCGCGCACCGTGCCGCCGAGCGCGCGCAGGCGCTCGGCGCAGAACCGGACATAGCGCGGCGCGTCCAGCCAGCGGTCGTCCACGGCCAGCAGGCCGACCGCGCCGTCGGCAAAGGCGACGTTCGGCTCCAGTTCCGCGAGCTGCCGCCGGTCGAGCAGCTCGTGCCGGTAATCCAGCTCGCGCATTCTCGCGGCAACGGCCTGCAAGTCACCGACCTGGCTGCTGTTTTCGCCATCCGACCAGTCGATGTTGCCGTGGCCGTGCAGGCCGATGCGGTCGCTGCCATGGGCCGCCGCCAGGTCCCGGTAGCGCGCCATGCCGGCGGCGTTCAGGCGGTGGTAATCGGCGTCGTCCAGCTTGGTCGTCGCGTTCAGCCAGGAGAAGCTGTTGCCGGTGGTGCCGCCGGCCAGGGTGCCCCCCTCGACCAGCACGACCCGCGGGCCGCGCCGGGCCAGCGCCAGGGCGGTGGACAAACCGATGCTGCCGCCACCCACCACGACGATATCCGCGCGATCCGTCATGAACCCGCCATGTCCGCCTCATCCCGGTCCGGTCGCGGCTTGAGCTTCCAGCCGGTGGAAGCGCTAGATCGAACGGACATGCCCAAGAGTAGACAGCGAAAGAAACGGCCGGCAAGCCAGTCCGCCGGGCGTGGCGGCTGGACCGGGCGCGTTGTCGCCGCGGTGCTGGCGGCCGGTCTCGGCGTCGGCATCTACCTCTGGCGGCACGTCGACGGCGGGGACGGCATCCGTGTCGACGTCACCGTGCCGGACCTGAGCGGCCGGGCGGCCCGTGGCGAGGCCGCGTTCGCGCGGGCCTGCGCGGGATGCCACGGTTCCGACGCCGCCGGCTCCGACCGGGGGCCGCCGCTGGTGCACGGGATCTACGAGCCCGGGCACCACGCCGACGTCGCGTTCTACAATGCCATCGCCAACGGCGTGCGCGCGCATCACTGGCCCTTTGGCGACATGCCGCCGCAGCGCCATGTCGACCGGGCCACGGTGCGCGAGATCGTCAGCTACGTGCGCGCGCTGCAATGCGCCAACGGCATCCATTGACCGGCCGCGGCTTGGCCCGGCCGGTGCCCGACCGGAGGTTATGGGGAATGATATCGCTGCGCCTCGCGTCCGTTTTCATCGTCATTACGGTCCTGGCCGCGCCCTGGGTCCGGGCGCATGACGAGAACGACCCGCGTCACAAGGCCATGACGGCGCTGACCGACAACATGAAGGCGCTGGCCGGGATGGCGAAGGCCGGCGACGTGCGGCGGGACCGGGCGCTCGGGCATGCCGATGAGATCGCCGCGACCGCGCGGCGGATGCTGGCGCTGTTTCCGAACGGCTCGGCCGGCCACGGCTCGCGCGCCAGGCCGGAAATCTGGACCGACTGGCCGGCGTTCGAGGCGGCGGCGGCCGATTTCGAGCGCGCCGCCGCGGCATTGCGGGCGGCGGCGCGATCGGGCGCGGTGGCTCGGCTCGACGCGGCGCTGGCCGATGTCGGCCGGAGCTGCGGCGGCTGTCACAAGCGGTTCCGGCTGCCCAAGACCTGACGGCGGCCGTCCCGTCCGCGCGGTATCGGCAATGTCGGCTGAACGAAGGATGGTGGGCGCACGTGGATTCGAACCACGGACCTCTGCGATGTGAACACAGCGCTCTAACCAACTGAGCTATGCGCCCGCCCAGGCAAGAGCCACGCTATAGAGCCGCCGGCCGTTCGCTGTCAAGCGGCGGTTCGGCGGGGCAGGGGGCCGCTCAGGCGAGCCCCGCCAGCGCCGCCGGCAGCTCGCTGAAATGGTCGATCACCGCGTCCGCGCCCAGCTCGGCGGCGGGTACCGGCGTGTAGCCGAAGCTGACCAGCACCACCGGCACCCCGGCGTTGCGGGCGGCGGCGACGTCGTTGGCGCTGTCGCCGATCATCACCGCGTCGGCCGGTGCGACCGACAGGGCATCCAATACGGCCAGCAGGTGCCGCCGGTCCGGCTTGCGCACCGGCAGGCTGTCGCCGCCGAGCACGGCATCGAAGTGCCGCGACAGGTCCAGCGCCGCCAGCAGCCGGTCGGTCGAGCCGATCATCTTGTTGGTGCAGACGCCCAGCTTCACGCCGTCCGCCCGCCAGGCCGTCAGCAGCTCGACGATGCCGTCGAACGGCTGGCTGTGGTCGGCGATGTGGGCGTTGTAGTAGGCCAGCAGGGTCTGGAAGTTGGCCTCCAGATCCCGGTCCGACGGCGCGACGCCGCCGGCCTCCAGGCCACGGCGCAGCAGCGCCCGCGCGCCGTCGCCGATCATGTGCCGCACGTCGGCCAGATCGACGGGCGGCACGGCCATGCGGCCAAGCGTGTGGTTGAGCGCGGCGCAGAGGTCGGGTGCCGTTTCGACCAGGGTGCCGTCGAGATCGAGAACGATGGCCTTGAACCGGTGTCGCATCGTCATCAACCGCCCCAGACCATCAGGATCATCGGCACGGCGAGCACCACGATGGCCACCTCCAGCGGCAGCCCGACCCGCCAATAGTCGCCGAAGCGGTAGCCGCCGGGGCCCAGCACCAGCGTGTTGCACTGATGCCCGATGGGGGTCAGGAAGGCGCAGGAGGCGCCGATCGCCACGGCCATCAGGAAGGCGTCGACGCTGGCGCCGATGGCGCCGGCGATGCCGACGGCGATCGGCGCCATGACCACGGCCGTCGCCGCGTTGTTCATGACGTCCGACAGGGTCATGGTCACGACCAGCACGATCGCCAGGCTGAACCAGGTCGGCATATGGCCGGCGATCGCGGCGATCTGGGCGGCCAGCAGCGCCGCCGTACCCGTGGTCTCCAGCGCCGCGCCGACCGGCAGCATGGCGCCCAGCAGCACGATCACCGGCCAGTCGATGCTGTCGTAGAGCTCGCGGGTCGAGATCAGCCCGGTCAGCACGAAGACGACGCTGGCCGCGGTCAGCGCCACCGCCGCCGGCAGCAGGCCGAAGGCGGCGGCGGCCAGCGCCACGGCGAAGATGCCCAGCGCCTGCAGGACCCGCTGCTCCTGGCCCAGGCGCAGGCCGCGCGCCATCAGCGGCAGGAAATGCAGCCGCGCCAGCGTGTCGGGCAGCGTGTTGGTGTCGCCCTGCAGCAGCAGCACGTCGCCGGGCTGGAACCGCATATTGTTCAGCCGTGCCGTGATCGTGCTGGACCGGCGCGCGGCCGCCAGCAGGTTCAGGCCGTAGCGCCAGCTCAGGCCGATGCCCACCGGGCTGCGCCCGACCGCGGGCGAGTTGTGCGTCACCACCGCTTCGATCAGCGCCACGTCGTCCGAGCGCAGCTCGCCGATCTCGGGCACCACGTCGCCGACCAGCTCCAGCCCGGCCTGCTTCAGCAGCGCCGACAGCTCGCTCGGATCGGCGTGCAGGATCAGCACGTCGTCGACGCGCAGCTTGGTGCGCCGGGACGGCGCCGGCCGGCGTTCCTCGCCGCGGATCAGGCCGCCGACGGTCACCGCGTCGCCGGTCAGCTCGGCGAAGTCGTTCAGCGTCTTGCCGACCATCGGCGATTCCGCGCCGACCCGGGCCTCGCTCATATAGGCGTCGATCTGGAACAGCGCTTCCGGCGGCGTCTTCGCGCGCCGGGCCTTGGGGATCAGGTGCCGGCCCAGGAACACGAGATAGACCACGCCGACGGCGGCGGCGACGACGCCGACCGGCGAGAAATCGAACATGCCGAACGGCGCCGCGCCGATATCGGCGCGATAGAGGGCGATGATGACGTTGGGCGGCGTGCCGATCATCGTCATCAAGCCGCCCAGAATGGCGCCGAAACTGAGCGGCATCAGGATCGCGGCCGGCGAATGCCCGCTGCGCTGGGACATCTCCAGCGCCACCGGCATCAGGATCGCCAGCGCGCCGACATTGTTCATGAAGGCCGAGGCCACCGCGCAGAGCAATGTCAGCGCGCCGACATAGACCGCCGGATGCCCGGTGAGCGGTTCCAGCCGGTCGGCCAGCAGGCCGACGATGCCGGAATTGCGCAGGCCCTGGCTGATCACCAGCACGGCGGCCACCGTGATCACGGCCGGATGGCCGAAGCCGGAAAACGCCGTCGCCGGCGGCACCAGGCCGGTCACGACGACGGCCAGCAGCGTCAGCAGGGCAACGATGTCGTAACGAATACGACCCCAAATAAACAACCCGACCGCGCCCAGTAAAACAGAGCAGACGACTATCTGATCGATCGACATGAATGAATTGCCCGATGACGGCGGCCGGATTGTGGCCCGGAAAGCGCGAAATTCTTCGTTACAGGTTGTGACTTTGCGCACTGACGGGGCCTATGGCAATGTCGAATCGTGTGAATCGCAAGTGTTTTTGGGCATTTAGCTGATGACGGACGCAAACCTCGCGGCAATCGTGCTGGCCGCCGGCCAGGGCACCCGCATGAAGTCGGACCTGCCCAAGGTCCTGCATCCGCTGGCCGGCCGGCCGATGATCAGCCATCTGCTGGACAGCATCGGCCGCCTGAACCCGGCCCGCGTCGTCACCGTGGTCTCGCCGGCGGTGCGCGCCGCGGTCGAGCCGGTGGTGGTGGACACGCTGATCGCCGTGCAGGACCCGCCAAACGGCACCGGCCACGCGGTGATGGCGGCGCGCGCGGCCATGGCCGGCTTTACCGGCGACGTCCTGGTCATGTTCGGCGACACGCCGCTGGTCACCGAAGGCACGCTGCGCGCCATGCAGGCGGCCCGCCGCGGGGCCGGCAATCCGGCCGTCGCGGTGCTGGGCTTCCGGCCCGACGATCCGGCCGAATACGGCCGGCTGATCCGCGGCGCCGACGGCAACCTGAACCGCATCGTCGAGTATCGTGACGCCGACGCCGACGAGCGCACCGTCGGCCTGTGCAACGCCGGTGTCATGGCGGTCGACGGCGCGGTGCTGTTCGACCTGCTGGACGCCACCGACAACGACAACGCCAAGGGCGAATACTACCTGACCGACATCATTGCCGCGGCGCGCGCCGCCGGCCGGATCTGCACCGTCGTCGAGGGCGATCCGGACGAGGTGCTGGGCATCAACTCGCGGGCGCAGTTGGCCGGCGCCGAGGCGATCCTGCAGAACCAGTTGCGTGCCGCCGCCATGGCGAACGGCGCCACCCTGACCGACCCGGCGACGGTCTATTTCAGCTTCGATACGTTGCTGGGACGCGACGTCACCGTCGGCCCGAACGTGGTCTTCGGCCCCGGTGTCGACGTCGCCGACGGCGTCGAGATCAAGGCCTTCTGCCACCTGGAAAATTGCCGCGTCGCCGCCGGTGCCACGATCGGGCCGTTCGCGCGGCTGCGGCCGGACGCCGATATCGGGCCGGGCGCCCGGGTCGGCAACTTCGTCGAGGTCAAGAACGCGCGCGTCGCGGAAGGCGCCAAGATCAACCATCTGAGCTATGTGGGCGACACCGATGTCGGGGCCAGGGCGAATATCGGCGCCGGCACGATCACCTGCAACTACGACGGTTTCATGAAGTGGCGCACCGAGATCGGTCCCGGTGCCTCGATCGGCTCGAACACCTCGCTGGTGGCGCCGGTCACGATCGGAGCGGGCGCCATCACCGGCGCCGGCAGCGTGATCCGCGATGACGTGCCGGCCGACGCGCTGGCCGTGTCGGCGGGACCGCAGACCAACAAGGACGGCTTTGCGGCGGGATACCGCGCGGCCAAGGCGGCGGAAAAGGCCGAGAAGGGCAAATCGTAAGCTTGAGGAGTTGACGACGGATGTGCGGCATTATCGGCATCATCGGCGAGGGCGCGGTCGCGCCGCATGTCCTCGAAGGCCTGAAGCGGCTGGAGTATCGCGGCTACGACTCCGCCGGCATCGCCACGCTGGTGAACGGCCATATCGACCGGCGCCGGGCCGAGGGCAAGCTCGCCAGGCTGGCCGACCTGCTCGACGACGAGCCGCTGGACGGCGATATCGGCATCGGCCACACCCGCTGGGCGACGCACGGCGTGCCGAACGAGACCAACGCCCATCCGCACGCGACGACGCGGGTGGCGCTGGTCCATAACGGCATCATCGAGAATTTCCGCGAGCTGCGAGCCGAGCTGGAAGGCCGCGGCGCGAACTTCGCCTCGGACACCGACAGCGAGGTCGCGGCGCATCTGGTGACGGCCTATCTGAACGACGGCCTGTCGCCGGTCGAGGCGGCGGAGAAGACGCTGCAGCGGCTGGAGGGCGCCTTCGCGCTGGCCATCATCTTCAACGGCGAGCACGACTTGATGATCGGCGCCCGGCGCGGATCGCCGCTGGTCGTCGGCTATGGCGACGGCGAGATGTTCCTCGGCTCGGACGCCATCGCGCTGGCGCCGATGACCCGGCGCATCTGCTATCTGGAGGAGGGCGACTGGGTCATCGTCCGCCGGTCCGGCGCCGAGATCCGCGACCACGCGGGCGTGGCGGTCGAGCGCGAGGTCAAGCTGACGGCGGCCTCGGCCGCGGCCATCAGCAAGGGCAATCACCGCCATTACATGCTGAAGGAGATCTACGAGCAGCCGACGGTGATCGGCGACACGATCCATGCCTATTTCAATCCGCTGGCGCGCACGATCCAGATGCCGGACCTGCCGTTCGATTTCGCCGGCGTGCCGAAGCTGAACATCGTCGCCTGCGGTACCTCGGCCTACGCGGCCATGGTGGCGAAATACTGGTTCGAAAGCGTCGCCCGGCTGCCGGTCGAGATCGATATCGCGTCGGAGTTCCGCTACCGCGATCCGCCGCTGGTGGACGGCGGCGCGGCGCTGTTCATCTCGCAGTCCGGCGAGACCATGGACACGCTGGAAGCCCTGCGGCTGGCGAAGCGCGAGGGCCAGCGCATCCTCCCCATCGTCAACGTGCCGGAAAGCACGATGGCGCGCGAAAG